>CALBVR010000361.1 GCA_937969565.1 uncultured Acidimicrobiales bacterium
GCACCTGCATGTTGTGCCTCCCGGTGAGGTTGCCCGGCGGCGTCGTGGAGTGCCGGGTCCGAAGTCTCTCAGTGCGGACCGCGCGGCGCAAAGCTACCGACTGTGGCCGGAGGTTTGGTAAACAGGACGCAGGTCGTTGCCCATGGAAAGGAGCGGCGCATGCATCTGACTCCTGAGCAGATCGATCGCCAGCCCTTCCGGATGCGGAAGCGGGGCTACGACATCATGCAGGTCCGCAACTTCCTGCGGGAGATCGCCGACGAGATGCGGGCGCGGCAACGTGTCCGGGATCAGCTCGGGACGGAGGACGATCCGGTCGCGATCGCCACGACGCAGGCGGATGAGATCATCGCTGCTGCGGAGGTCCGGGCGGAGGAGATCGTTGCGGAGGCGCAGGCCATGGCCGGCGGCACGGATCTCGAGGCGGCGCGCAACGAGGCGCAGGCCGTGCTCGATGCGGCCCGCACGGATGCGGCGGCGATACGTACCGAGGCCCAGGAATCGGCCGAGCAGCTGGCCAGTGAGGCAGAGGATGCGGCCCGGCGTCGCAGCGATGACGTGCTGCGGGACACCCAGACGCGCCTCGATGGTCTGCTTGCCCAGGAGCGAGAGGTTCACCGCCGGTTGCGGACGACGCTCGACGATCTCCAGGGAACCATTGGGGATCCCGGCGATGGCGACGTGGCCGTGGATCTTGACGAGCTCGACGAAGCGGAGCCTGTGGCCGCCGATGGTTCGCTGGCCGAGTTCATGAAGGCGGCGCTGCGCAACGAGGTCGCCCCGGACTGAGCGCCCCGTTGGCGCAAAACGACACAACCCGGCACCGAAGTGCCGGGTTGCGTGCGTACTTGGGGGTGACTGCACCGATCGGCCAGGCGCGGGCGGTCGTATGGTCTGACCGACCGGAGCAGCTAGTCCCCAGTCCTGTTCAAGAGGTGACCCTGATCAACCTCTTCAACGTGACGTTACGGTTATATTACGAACATGTCGAACAGGTGTCAAGAGATTTCTCCAGAAATCTTTTCGACATCTTCGAGCACCTTCTGTCATATACATCGCCAGGCCCCCACGCCAGATTGAGGGATTTCCCCCGGGCCCCCGGAGACGCCACACCGTCATCGTGAGCACATGGAAGATGACACCACGGCAATTGCCGCCCTCGAGCGGGTACTGCTCACCGTCGAAGCCGAGCTCATGGCCCTCCATTCCGGCGAACCCGTGAATGCCGAAGCGCTCGAAGCACGATTGCTCACCGACGTCACGTCCCCCGTTCGCGCCACGGCCGCATCGGTCCCCCCGCCGCCGCCTCCACCACCACCACCGCCACCTGCGCCGCAGAATCCGATGCCGCCGCGAGCCGCCATGCCTCCTCCGCCGATCCGGCCGAAGCCACGGCCGGCCGCCATCGAGTCGCGTGTCACGCTCGAGCGACTCTTTCGGGTCGGCGGCATCGCGCTTGTCGTTCTGGCGGCCGTCTTCTTCGTGTCCACGGCGATCAGCCGAGGATGGATCGGACCGTCCGCGCAATTGGCGCTGGCCACCGTTGTGTCCCTCACGATGGTCGGCCAGAGTTTCCGGTTTGCGCCGTCACAGCGGATCTGGAGTATCACGATGGCGGCCGGGGGCGCGGCGTCCTTCTTCGTCTCCGGCGTGATCGGCCACCTCGGGCTTGACCTGCTGTCGACGGGAGCGGCCGTGGCCTGGCTGTCCACTGCCGTCCTGGGCTTTCTCGCATTGGCCCGCGCCCACGGCAGTGAACGGCTGGCGATCCTCGGCGCCCCAGCGGCGGCGCTCGGCGTCGTCCTGCTCGCCGGTTCGACGGACGCAGCCGAGAACGTGTTGCTCATCGTCGGTGCCGGGTGGACGTTTGCGCTCGCTGTGGCCACCGCGGCCCAACGTTGGTTCGCCGCCCGAGCGCTCGGTGGCATCGTGGGCGCCGGAGTCCTGCTGCTCGGGGTCGGACTATCCGTCGACGGCGGCGTGACCCTCACCTCGGTCGCTGGCGCGGCGGTTGGCATCCTTGCCGTCACCACGCTCGCCGGGCAACAGCTGCGAGAGTTCGATCCCGAGCAGACCCTGGCCCTCATCGAAGCCCGCGTGGCAGCAGGAGTGATCCCCTGGATCTCGTTCGTGGCCGCGATCGTCGTCGCCGTGGAGTTCACCGACAACGTTGCGGGATGGACTGTCGTGGCCGTTGGCATCGCTGGTGCGATCGGCGTCCACCTGCTCCGCCGCATGGTGCATCCGACGATGGCGGTGCTCCACCAACTTGCCGCCATCGGCACGGCGACCATCGGCTTCGTGTCCGTTCTCGACGGCCCAGCACTCCTCGCCGTCCTGTTCGTGCAGGCGGTACTCACCGGTGTGTTGGCCATGCGGAGCACGTCCACCGAGATGACCGTCGCGGCAACCGTCCTGGGCGGCATCGTGACCGCTTGGACGGTTGCACTGACCGCCACAGCCCTCACCGGGTCCGGCTTCGCAATCGGTGAGCTGCTGGTGACGGCCGCCGTCGTCGGTGCCGCCGGTGTCGCCACCTGGATGCTCCGGAACTCCGAATCCGTCAGGGGCGCATGGATCTGCTCGTGGATCGCCACCCTCGTCTGGGTGATGGCTGCCTGGCAGGCGGTTCCGCAGGCGCAGATGTGGGTCAGCCTCTCGTGGGCGATCCTCTCGATCGGCCTGCTCGCCAGCCGGAACCTCTGGTCGGGATCACTTCAGATCGAACAGTTCCGCACCGCTGTTCGGGTGGGACTCACGACCCTCGGACTGACCGGGGCCAAGCTGATCTTCGTGGACCTCGTCACCGTGGATGTGCTCTGGCGGGCGGGGCTGTTCCTCGCCATCGGCGGCATGTTCCTGCGACTTGCGTTCGTCTTGCCCAATCTGCTCGAACGCACCGACGAACCTGTCGAACCCGAGCGCGAGGCAGCGCCGATCGGGTGATGCTGCGCTCAGCTCCCGAGCTTCTGGCGACCTTCGAGTGCCCGACCGAGCGTGAGTTCGTCGGCGTACTCGAGGTCGCCGCCCACGGGTAGCCCGGAGGCGATCTTGGTCACCGTGATTCCAAGCGGCTCCAGCAGACGAGCGAGGTACATGGCGGTCGCTTCACCCTCGATGTTGGGGTTCGTGCAGAGGATCACCTCGGTGATCTGCTCTTCGGTGATTCGGCGCAGCAGTTCGGTGATCCGCAGCTGCTCCGGTCCGATGCCCTCGATCGGGCTGATTGCACCCTGGAGAACGTGATAGCGACCCTTGTACTCGCGGGTCCGCTCGACGGCGACGATGTCGCGGGACTCCTCGACGACACACACCACGGTGGCGTCACGACCGGGATCCCGGCAGATGCCACATTCCTCGCCCTCGGCGATGTTGAAGCACCGGTCGCAGAAGGAGATCTTCTCCTTCACCTCGGTGATGGCGGTCGCCAGCCGGGTGGCGTCGAGCTTCGGGACTTTGAGCAGGTGGTAGGCGATTCTCTGCGCCGACTTCGGCCCGACGCCGGGGAGCCGTCCGAGCTCGTCGATCAGGTCCTGGACGGGACCGGCAAAGACAGCCACTCAGGCGCCGCCGAGGAGGCCGCCGAGACCACCGAGGTCCATGCCGCCCATCGCGTCGGCCTGACCGTCCTGGATCTGGCTCGAGGCATCTCGGAGTGCGGCGAGGACGAGGTCCTGCAACATGTCGACATCGCCCGGGTCGACGACGGACGGATCGATGGTGACCGAGTGGAAGTTCAGCGCTCCGTCGACGCTCACCTTCACCACGCCACCGCCGGCGGTGCCTTCGACGACCTCTTCGGCCTTTTGTTGCGCGCTGGCCATCATCTCCTGCGCTTGGGCCATGAGGCCACCGAGGTCGGGCATGCCGCCACCTCCGCCACCCAGAAGGGCGCCGAGGTCGGGCATGCCATCGTCGGGTGCAGCCGGGTTGTCACTCATGGATTCCTCAGTTCTCGGGGGGAGCCATCACTTCGGCGCCGGGGAACACGTCGGTGATCCGATCGACGACCGAACTGTTGCCCATGTCGGCATCGGTCAGATCGTGTATGTCTACCTCGTCGTCGGCGGGAAGGTTGGATGCCTCCGGTGCCCTGCCGGACGGACCCGCCGAACCGCTGTCGTCGGTGAGCGACGGGCCGGTGGTCAGCCGGAGGCTGGCGGCGTGGCCGAAGTGGCTCTGGATGGCCGATTCGATCTCGCTGACGAAGGGTTCACAACGCTTCAGCTGTGCCTCGATCGGGAGGACGAAGGTGACGACGTCGCCGTCGACTGCCTGAACCTCGCCGGCGAGGAAACGAGCGCGAGCCTTGGTGGACTGGCCGTCGAGCATCTCGTTCCAACCCTCCTGCAGCCGTTGGAGCGACAGTGCGCCGCCGCTGGCGGCGGGCGCAGGTGCTGGGGCGGGCGCTGCCTCTGGTGCCGCAGCAGCGGGTTCGGGGGCCACCGGCGCCGGCTCGGGCTCCCGCGTCTCTGGGGCGGGGGCAGTCGGCGCCGGGGCTGGCGCGTCGCTGCGCATCGATGGCGGCGGGGGAGCCGATGGAGCGGCCGCCTCGCTGCGTGGCGCCGAATCTGGCTCCGAGGGTGCGGCCGGGGCTGCGGGCGCTGGTGTGCGAGCTGCCGGTGCAGCGCCACCACCACCCGATGAGCGGGGTCGCAGGGCCGCACGAGCGACATCGGCGGGGGAGCTTCCTGGCTTGGCCATCGGTCGTTCCTCGGCGGGAGGCGCCGCCCGTGCCGGGGCGGGTGCGGCTGCCGGCGCTGCAGTTGCCTCGGCTGCCACTTCGGCAGCTGGTGCCGCCTGCGGAGCGGCGGCGACGATGCCGCCACCGGCCAATTGCGCCTCGAGCGCCTCGATGCGAGCAGCCAACGCGGCAACGCCACTGTCGGTCGTCGGGTCACAGATACGCACGAACGCAACTTCGAGATCGATCCGCGGGTCCGGGGCCTGGCGCATGTCGACCAGCGATCGACCGACGGTCTCGAGGCTCCTCGTGATCGTGGCCGGCGAGAGCTCGCCCTGCCACCGATCCGCGAGTTCACGCTCGGGTTCGGAGAGACGGGGTGGTGCCGATCCCATCTTCACCAGGAACACCGTGCGCAGCGCATCGATGAACCGTTCGCCGATGCGTCGGGGATCGACCCCTCGCTCTGCCGCGGCTTCGATCGCCTGCATCGCGAGCGCAGCGTCGTTCGTGGCCAGCGCCTGCAGCAGATCGGCGGTGGAGGTGTCGGCGTTGGTGACGCCGCCGGCGGCGACGACCTGATCGAGCGCGGAGAGGGTGTCTCGAGCCGACCCGCCACCGGTCTTCACCACGTGGCCAACGGCGGTCTCGTCGACGTCCAGTCCAGCGTCCGCGGCGACGTCACGTACCAGCTGCGCGATGTCGTCGGCGCCGATCAACGTGAGTTCGAGTTGCTGGGTTCGGCTGCGGATCGTGGGAACGACCTTGTGCGGCTCGGTGGTCGCCAGCACGAAGACCACATGGTCCGGCGGCTCCTCCAGCGTCTTCAGGAGCGCGTTCTCCGCTCCGGAGGTGAGCATGTGGACCTCATCGAGGAGGTAGACCTTCGTGCGCCCGGGTGTTCCCAACGCCACTTTGGCGAGCAGGTCCCGGATGTCGTCCACCTTGTTGTTCGACGCAGCGTCCAATTCGTGCAGGTCGAAGCTGGTGCCCGCTTCGATCGACAGGCACGAATCGCAGGTGCCGTCGGGCTCGCCATCCTGAGGGTTCTGGCAGTTCAGGACCTTGGCGAGGATTCGTGCCGCCGTGGTCTTTCCCGTGCCGCGGGGGCCGCTCAGCAGGTAGGCATGTCCGACGCGGTCTTCACGAACCGCATTCCGCAGCGCCTTGACGACGTGCTCCTGGCCACGCATCTCGGAGAACTTCTGCGGACGGTACCGCCGGTACAAGGACTGATAGGCCACGGTTCGACTCTACGAGGCGCGACCGGTGACCAGCAATGGATCGAGCCGCGTTCTCCGGTTCCTCCCACGAGGGGGTTCACCCGGGAGCCGAACATGCCGATTGAACAACGTGTACTCCGGCCTCGGAACCCGTCCCGCAGAAGCGGTAGGCAAGAGCTCGCGCCGCGGCGCGGTCAATGGAACGGTGCTCGCACTCGGGTTCACGAGCTTCTTCACCGACATCTCCTCCGAGATGGTCACTGCGATCCTGCCGTTGTTTCTGACGGTGGGACTCGGCTTCTCGCCGGCGGCGTTCGGCCTGTTCCAGGGCGCCTACGAGCTGGCCAACGCTGCGCTTCGGATCGTTGGCGGTGCCGTCGCCGATCGCACCCGGCGCCCGAAGGAGACGGCTGCTGCCGGTTACGGCCTGTCCACGCTCACGCGCGCCGGTCTGCTCGGGTCCATCTGGGTGGGACTGCCGGCCGTTCCGTTCCTGCTGATGGATCGGCTCGGCAAGGGTCTGCGAACCGGTCCGCGCGACGCCATGATCTCGTTGGCGACACCGCAGGCTTCCTGGGGAACGGCGTTCGGGATCCACCGAACCATGGACGCTGCCGGCGCCCTCATCGGCCCATTGCTGGCCTTTGCCGTGCTGCTTGCGGTCCCGGGGTCCTTCGATTCGATCTTCGTGTTGAGCTTCGGGTTCGGGCTGCTCGGCGTCGCTGTGATCACCACGCAGGTTCGGAACCCGACCATCGGCGCCAGCGCGACGACCATCGGGGTCCGCACCCGTCCATCGCTCCGCGATCAGTTGCGCATTCCCGGCTTCCGGCGAATCGTGGTCCTCGGATCTGCGTTCGGTCTGTTCACCGTCGGCGATGCGCTCGTCTACCTCGTGATCTGGGACGCGTCCGCGCAGCAGAGTGCCTTGGGGACCAGCGGCTTCGGGATGGAGTGGTTCCCCATGTTGTTCGCCGGCACGGCGGTGGCCTTCGTCCTGTCCGCCACTCCCATCGGACGTCTCGCCGATCGCGTCGGCCGAGCCCGCGTCTGGGTGGCCGGCCATCTTCTGCTCGTCGCCGTGTACGGCGTGCTGCTCTGGCGGCCGGCCGAGACGGCGTCGATCGTCGTCATCCTCCTTCTGCTCGGCCTCTACTACGGCGCAACGGACGGCGTGCTCCCGGCATTGGCCGCCGGGGTGATCCCCGAAGAGTCCCGAAGTGCCGGGCTGGCGCTGCTTGCCACCGCCGTTGCGTTGAGCCGCATGGCGTCGGCCGCCGGCTTCGGCCTCATCTGGGCGTGGGTTGGTGCCGATGGAGCGGTCCGGATCGCCCTTCTCGGCCTTCTCGTCACCATGGCGATGGCCGTCGTCGGTGCGGTCCTTGGTTCGTCATCGTCCGATGACGGTTCCCGAACGAACGAAGTGAACGAATGAGCGACGATCTCAACGAGCCACCATCCAGCCAGGAGCCGATCGCTGACGGCACGATGCCGTCTGGACTCGAGGCGGTCGAACCCGCCGAGTCGACGGGCTCCGGTGCGGGCTCGTTCGTGTTCATCCTGATCGCTGCGCTGGTCCTTGCCGGTGGCGTCGTCTACGTGCTCGGCGCGTCGGCCCGGGCCGAGGAAGAGACCGCCGTGGCTGAAGCCAGCGCCCGCGCCACGATCGACGAGTTCGACCCGAACGAGTTCACGGCCGAACTCGAGCCGGACGAGCTGGCGATGGCCGACGACGAACCTGACCCCGCCCCGGCCACCACCGCCGCACCAGCGGAGGAGCCCGACGAGGATCGGGTGTCGACCACGCCGACCACCTCGCCTGACGGGATCGATGTCGGTGACCCGATCGACCCGAACGACATCGCCCTGGCCTTCGTGAGCCGCATTCCCGGCGAGGAGTACGAGACCGTCGGCTGGATCGACAACGACGGCGTTCGCCACTCGACCGGCCTGGCCTGCACCCGGCTGGACCTCAACGACTTCGGTGGCATCTGCCTCGCCAACGACGGCGGCCTCGGAGGCTCTGCTCGAGGCTTCATCCTGGACGCGGCGCTCGAACCGCAGAAGAGCTTCGGCTTGAACCGACCCAGCCGGGCCGCCGTTTCGCCGGACGGTTCCGTGGTCGTGTGGACCGGTTTCACGCTCGGACACAGCTACCTGGCCGAAGGCGAGTTCGCCACGATCACGCAGCTCATCTCGGTGGAGCGAAGCCTTGGCGCCAACCTCGAATCGGACTTTGCGACCTTCGATGGTGAACTTCGGAATGAGAATCCCGACCGCAACTACTGGGGTGTCACGTTCGTCGACAACGACCACTTCTACGCCACGATGGGCACGGAAGGCACGACCTCGATCGTCGAGGGCCGGATCTCGAACTCGCGGATCGACGTTCGCTTCGAGAACGCCAGCTGCCCGGAGATCTCCCCGGACGGTTCGACGATCGTTGCCAAGGAACAGCGCGGTGATCAGTTCCAGCTGATCGCCATCGATGTGGCCACCGGCGATCGTCGTGATCTCGGCGAGACGATGATGGTCGACGACCAGGTGGAGTTCCTGGACGGCGACACGATCCTGTACGCCAAGGTCAACGAAGCGGAGGGCACCGATGCTCAGCCCGTCTTCGACATCTGGGCGCTCGATCTGGCTCCGGGGTCCACCCCACGTCTTGTCGTGCCGTTCGCCGACTCGCCCGCTGCCTGATCCGTCGGTTGGTTCAGGTCAGCACGGTTCGCAGGTCGAACGGTTCCGGCTGCGGAAATTGATCGATGGTTGCCGACTCGGGCTCACGGTCCGGTCGCCAACGGAGCATTCGGGTGGTTCCGCGGAACCGTCCGTCGGTCGCCAGCACGTACTTGACCTCGACGACGCGCTCCGGGCGCACGGGGATCCAACTGTGGTCCCGTCCGTTCGCGCCGCTCCAGCGGTTGGGTGCGCCCGGCATGCTGCCGTCCTGATGCGCCTCCGCCTGCATCCAGTCGGCCCACGGATGGTCGGCGACGTCGGCGAGGACCACGTCGGCCAGCTCATCGACGAGTTCGGCTCGCTTCTTCGCGGTGAACGACGCAGCGACACCGACGTGTTGCAACCGGCCGTTGTCGTACAGGCCGAGGACGAGTGAACCCACGCCGTCACCGGACTTGTGGATCCGGTACCCGGCGACCACGCAGTCGATCGTCCGGACGTGCTTGAGCTTGAACTGCACCCGCTTGTCCGGAACGTAGGTGCCGTCGACCGGCTTGGCGATCAGGCCGTCCAGTCCGGCTCCCTCGAAGGTGTGGAACCACTCCATGGCGAGGTCGCGGTCGCGGGTCATTGGCGCCAGGTGGATCGGCGGAGCGAAGCGGTTGGCCATCGCCTCCAGGGCGGTGCGGCGTTCGTGGAACGGCGACGCCATCAGGTCGCTGTCGCCGTCGGACAGACAGTCGAAGGCGATGAAGGAGACCGGAGTCTTCTCCGCCAGCATGTTGACGCGTGATTCGGCGGGGTGGATGCGTTGGCCGAGCGCGTCGAAATCGAGCTTCCCGTCGAGGGCGACGATCAGCTCGCCGTCGACGACGCATCGATCAGGCAGCGAGGCTCGCAGCGGGTCCATCAGTTCGGGGAAGTAGCGGTTGAACGGCTTCTGATTGCGTGAGCCGAGCACGATCTCGTCGCCGTCGCGGAACACGATGCACCGAAATCCGTCCCACTTGGGCTCGAGCGACAGCTCGCCGGCGGGCAACTCGTCGAGCGCCTTGGCCAACATGGGTTTGACCGGTGGCATCACGGGGAGGTCCATCCGGCAAGTCTGGCACCAAATGTGTCACAGGAACATGAGGAACACGCGCCGCGCGTGAGTGGTTGACTGTGCGCATGGAGTCCCTGAATCTCGTTGCTCTTGTTGGAAGCCTTCGCGTCGGATCGGTCAATCGGGCAGCCACCCGTGCGGCCATTGCCGGCGTTGCCGACGACGTGACGTTGACGCTTCATCCCATCGCAGACCTGCCGTTCTACAACGGTGATGTCGAGGATCAGGGTGTGCCGGCCTCGGTCGAGCAGCTGCACGATGTCGTTGGTGACTCGGACGGCGTCATCCTTTTCAGTCCGGAGTACAACAGCTCGCTGCCAGCGGTGATGAAGAACGCCATCGACTGGTTGTCGCGGCCGCCTCGTCGATTCGAGGGCGTGCCGTTCACGATGATCAGCGCAACGCCCGGAGGTCGCGCCGGCCTCGGCGTCCGCGGTCACTTCGTGGACATCATGAGCCACCTGCCGGTCCGCCTGTTCGATGAGACGCTGGGGCTCGGCCGCTATTTCGATCGCATCGATGAGAACGGTGAGTTCACGGAAGCGTCGGTTGCGGAGATCGCCGAGTTCATCGGCCGATTCGCCGACTTCGCGCGGAGCGAACCGACGGCCTGATCAGGCGGGGCGTGGTTCCTTGGGAAGACCGAGGACCATTTCGCCGATGATGTTCCGCTGCACCTCGGACGTGCCGGCGTAGATGGTGCCGGCACGTGCGTTGAAGAACGCGCCGAGCCACGACTCGGCGTTGTTCTCCGTGCCTGGAAGATCGGCGTGGAACGACGTTTTGGCACCGGACTCGGCCGACATGGCTGCTGGGCCGAGGATGTCCACGGCAAGCTCTGTCAGTCGCTTGTGGTATTCGGACCAGTACAGCTTGAACGTCGATTCCGACGGCCCGGGGTGCTGGCCCGACAGGAACTTCGTGAGCGCCTGCATGCCGCTCAGTCGCATGATCTCGACCTCGGTGTACATCTGTGCGAGGCGGTCCCGAATGACGGGGTCCTGGTCGCGTCCGGTCTCTTTCGCCAGGTCGGCGAGCTTGTCCCACTCGGCGCGGAACATGATCGGCATCGTGGCGGCAGCTTCGCCGCGTTCGTAGCCGAGGAGGGTCATGGCGACGGCCCAACCGCCGTTGACTTCACCGACGACGTTCTCCTTGGGGGTGCGGGCGTCGGTGAAGAACGTCTCGTTGAAGTCGGCATCGCCGGTGAGCATTTCGATCGGCCGAACTTCCACGCCGTCCTGATCGATGGGGCAGAGCATGAAGCTGATGCCACGATGCTTCGGTGCGTCGGGGTCGGTGCGGCACAGCACGAAGATCCAGTTGGCGAACTGGCCGGCGGAGGTCCAGATCTTCTGGCCGTTGATGACCCATTCGTCGCCATCGAGCACGGCGCGACAGCCGAGCGATCCGAGGTCGGAGCCGGCGTCGGGCTCGGAGTAGCCCTGGCACCAGACGTCTTCTCCGCTGATGATGCGGGGAAGGAAGTGTTCCTTCTGCTCGGGGGTGCCCCACTGGAGGATGGTGTTGCCCACCATCTGGATGCTGAAGGCGTCGTTGGCGGCGCCGGTCGGGGCACCGGCGCGCGGGAACTCCTCGGCGAGGATCACCAGTTCGAGGACGGAAAGTCCGCCGCCTCCGTATTCCTTCGGCCATGACGGGGCCAGCAGACCGTTTGCGGCGAGCTTCTGGCGCCAATCGAGCGAGAACTCATGGATGTCGTCGATCGGGAGGGCGCCCAGCCCGGCCCAGCCGTCCGGAAGGTTCTCCTTCAGGAAGGTCTGGATGCGGCTTCGAAATGCTTCGGCCTCGTCGCTGTAGGTCGGATCCATGGTTGCCCCTGTTGCACGTCCATCCGGTTACCGGCCGGTAACCGCTTGTGCTGATCGTACCGTGCGCGTGGGACGCGCGTCAGGCTGGACGGACCGTCGTCGGCTCAAGCCGAGTCGACGCCGGTGTTCACGCCGCTCAGGTCCAGTCCACCCAACATGTAGTTGTGCCACTCGTTGTAGATCCGGAGTTCCGAGTCGTTGCGGCAACGGTCGAAGTTGGCATCGATCTCCGAGAGCACCGATTCCCAGCGGTAGTCGTTGATGTCCACCGAGTAGGCGACGAGGGTGTCCGCCATCTCGCGGATTTCGTCGTCGTCGCCGAGTCGTTTGCGTATGCAATCGAGCGTCTCCGGCGAGGCTCCTGCCTCGTGAAGTTCCGCTGAGATGAAATACCAGTCGCCACCGCACGCACGCTGTGCGTCGCGGTACGCCTGCCAGAAGGGCACGAGGATGTCCCAGGCAGCGGACGACTCCGGGTCGGTGTTGCCGTACTCGAAGAAGATGTCGTCCACTTCGTCACGACCGAGTTCGGCATAGGCGCCGCGCATGGTGCATCGGTAGTAGTGGTCGCTCGGCGCATGGTTGAACGGGCTGCTCACTTCCCAATCCTGGAGCCAGGTGCGGGCGAGGAAGTCGGCTTCGATCCGATCCAGCCGAGAGATGGTGGGGAAGGACGCCTCGGCGACTTCGTCGGCGCAGGCGGCGAGGCCATCGTCGGCGAGTTGGTCTCGGTCCCGTCGGGCGCCGCTCTCGCCGAAGGCGATGGCGATCGTCTGCTCGTTGTACGCGTCGCCATCGGCGGCGACGACACAGTCGGCGAACGGTTCGTGGGTGTTGACGAGTTCCCGCCGCCAACCGGAAGTTGCATCGCTGCATCCCGCCGCGGCGTCCGAGATGAAGGTGGCCTCCGCGTCGGTGAAGACGTCGAGGTCCAGGTCGGGCGTGTCGACCGTCAGACCGAGATCGTCGAGGTTCTCGACACCGAACTTCGACACCATCCGCTCGGCGAGGCAGTCGTCGCTCACGCTGATCTCGCGAAGGCCCACGGGCAGAGCCGCCTGCACCGCACTGATCAGGTCTTCGGGTGCATCCAGGTCGAAGGCTTCTCCGAACGTCGCTGCATCGAGACATGGCCGAAGCAGGTCGCGATGTTCGGGCGTGTCGGTCAGTTCGAGCGTCGGTCCGTCGGCCATCACATTGCCGCGGTTGTCGATCGCAAGCGATGCCTCGGAGAAGTCGGCGGAGCAATCCGCGATGTCGAGCCCGACGTCGGAGGCCAACGACGAACGGAAGAGTCGATCGGCGTCCACACACTCCTCGACGGCGGCGTCGAGTTCGGCCGATCCGTCGTCCACGAGTTCGGTCACGATCGTCGGGGTCGTCGCCAACGCCTCCGAGGTGATGCCCTGTTCGATGAGGCTGTCGAAACCGACGGTGTCGAGGATCGCGCCGCCGATGCACTCCTGCTCGTCTTCTGCCACCCAGTCGATCGAGTCGGACGCAGTGGTCAACGCCTGGCCGAGCGTTTCCGGACTGTCACCTCCACAAGCCGCGAATCCGATCGCTGCGACGCCGATGGCACCGAGCCGGAGGATGGATGAAGTCACGCCCGCCTGACATGTCGGTTTCATGACGAAGTGATCGGCGAATCCGAAGGCTTGTCTGACTGGGTCGGACGACCCTGTTTGGTTGTTCGGCTGACGCGGAGCACGGCTCATGTCGTTCAGATGCGGCCGTGCCCGCCGGGAACGTACGGTGGGGCCATGGAAATCCAATGGCTCAACGCCGTGATCGACATACCGGCCGATCGCTTTGCTGCGGGTTCCGAATTCTGGACGGAGCTGACCGGAACGACCCCCGGTGAGGTGCATCCGGATCACGATGAATTCGTGCACCTCATCCCACCGTCGGGCGACATGTACCTCGAGCTGCAACGGATCGAGCATGGCCCGGCTGCTGCGCATCTGGATCTCGTCGTCGACGACATTCCCGGTTGGCGGGAACGGGCGGTTGCCGCGGGCGCCACGGTGGTCGCCGAGCCGGGCCACGTCGTGCTTCACACGCCCGGCGGAGTGCCGTTCTGCATCGTCCCCCACACCGACGAGGCGACCGTCGCTCCGGTGATCGATGCGCAGCGACCCCACGCCGTCGACCAGATCTGCCTCGACGTCCCACACGAACACTTCGAGGCGGACATCGCGTTCTGGACGGAGCTCACCGGATGGTCGTTGAACGACCCGACGTTCCCGGAATTCCGTTCCTTCGCGCAACCTCCGCACCTTCCACTCCGCATCCTCATCCAGCGGCTGGGCACCGACGACACCGGTGGCGGCCGAGCGCACCTTGATGTCTCCTCCGGGGCCCACGTTGGGGAGCTCACGAAGACGCATGTGGAACATGGCGCTGAGGTCGCGCAGGTCGACACGTACTGGACCGCCCTGCGCGACCCTGCAGGGATGCCCTACTGCCTCACGAGCCGACGGCCGACCTTTGGGTGATCGGCGCGCTCGCTATCGAGTTCGGAACGAGGTTTCCGCGTCGATGAACTCCACCAGGGCCTGGGTGATTCGGGCCTGACCTTCGATGTTGGCGTGTGTCAGGTCGAGAAATTCATCGGTCGGGAGAAGGTCACGGAGATCGAGGTAGGGCATGTCGCCGGGGAGTGACGACACGAACGCCGCCTGGTGAAGGTCGAAGGCCGGGCGTCCATCGGGATGGAGCGCGGTCAGTTCGGGGTGGAGCGGAAAGTCGACGACGAGCACACGCTCCGCTTCGATCTGGCTGAGCTCCGAGTAGACGTCGGCGACGCGGGCTTCGCGATCGGCACACCCGTTCCATTCAGCGAGGACCTGACCGAGGTTCTGCACCTGCCGGGCCTTGCCGCTCTCGTCTCGACTTCGTCGGGAGGAGAACCAGCCGCGATCGTCGACCTGGACGGCAAACCGTTCCACCATTTCGATCGCGGCCCGACTCATGAGTCGATGCTCGTCGGCGCGTTGAAGTACCGGTATCGGTCCGAAGGCATCGTCGCGAAGTTGTCGCGCCCGGATCGCAGCATCGAGTCGTTCGGAGTCGCAGGGCAGGAAGCCTTCGAACGGGGAGCGTGCGACAACGACGACCGATGGGTCGATGCCCAGTTCGTCGATCGTCGACCACCACAGGCCGAGCAGCTCTGATGATTGTCCGGGAACCGATGCGTTGTAGACGCTCGCGGAGAAGGCTTCGCTGACCGTGTGGGGGTTGACGCCGTGCTTTCCGACCGAGGCGCCGACGAAGAGGATGTCGACATCCGTGGACGAGTCGGCGAGTGCGGCCAGCTGGCGGGTGTGGCCGAGTTCCCAGCGGTGATACCAGAATTCGCTGACGATGTTCTGCGGGGATGTGCCGGACAATGCCGAGAAGACCGCATCGTTGGCTGCAGCGGCGTCCGCCGCGATCATCTCGGCCATCGAACCCTCCGCATCGGAGAACCCATCGGTGCAGCCGATCTGCAGGACGAGGAGTTGGCGGATGACGTCGGCGAACGATCGGGCGTCTCCGCTGCCGATCCAGGTCGAATCGGATTGCCGCACGGTGGTGGCGAAGTCGAGGGTGGACCTGGTCGCACCGACGGTGCGTTCGCTCCACGCGTCGGGCTGTTCGCACGCAGGTCCTGCGACGAGGCGAAGCCGGTCGAGCAGGTCGAGCGCAGCACGTCGGACGGCCTCTTCGGGCACGGACTGAAGGAGCTGGTCGGCGGTGATCGTCGTGGTGTCCCGGTCGCAGTTCGCGATGTCGATCTCGAACCCGTACTCGTCTCGGACGATCTCCGGTTCGCAGTCCGCATCAGCGGCTTGGGGGCCGTCCAACGGGTCGACGATGGGTGCATCGATGGACCGCGCGGCCTCCAGTGTTGCGGCGGTGTCGTCGCGGTCCGATGAGAAGGCATCCGCAAGTCGTTGGCTGAAGCGGGCGGCGGTGTCCGGAGCGAGATGGGTGAAATCGACGAAGTCCGTCGACGTGTAGGCGTCGGTCAATCGAAGGAAGCGGAGGTCGAGCTGTGCCGCAACTTCGGCGATGGCAGGTCCGACCAGGGCATGGTCTGCGTCGCCGCGGGGGTGGGCATCGCGAAAACGTTGGGGTACCGGGAGCTCGACCAGGACGACCTCGATCCCCCGATCCTGGAGCG
>CALBVR010000362.1 GCA_937969565.1 uncultured Acidimicrobiales bacterium
GCTGAAGTTGGTCGACACGGTGCCGCCGAGCGCACGCAGTGCGGCGATGGCGACGATGGCGATCAGAGCGACGAGCAGGGCGTACTCGACCATGGCAGCGCCACGCTCGGACTTGGTGTGAGCCTTGAGCCAGGTGCTGAGAACGTTGAACTGGGTAATCATGTCAGGTTTTCTCCTTGTGATCGGACCCGACATGGGCCCGCTGTCCTCCAAGGAAACGGCGCTCCAGGGGGTCTGCTGGATAGGCCGTAGGACCCGTTGCACTGGGCCGCCCGTCCTCTCAAAAACTGTTGAAAATCCGGCGAATTCCGGTAGTCAGGCGGCTGCAGCGAGCGAACTTGTCGTCCCGGGCGTTGCAGCGGCCTCTACGTCGCCCGTGGCCGCCTTGATGCCCAGACGGGCATCGGCTGCCCAGACGACCACGAGCACGGCCGCCAGCGGGCCGACAATGACGTTCAGCGTCAGGAAGATGCCTCCCCAGGATCCGACCCAGAGGCCGGCAGCGAGCACCGTCGCGATGCGTCGCAAGCGATCGGACGTCCATCTCTCTCGGGTGGCCCACAGCGCAAGCAACCCGACGAGCATCAGCGTTCCGTCGTAGAAGTACAGCCGAGGATTCGCAGCGACCAGGAACATGGCAAGGCCCCCGACGGCTCGAACCCGATCATCGGCGAGCGCCTTCGGCGTCCACAGTGCAAGGACGGCCACGCCGGTGACCAAGGCCGTCGCAGCAAAGACCGCCAGAACGGCCGGCGACCGCGAGGGAAGTTCTGTCAACGTCTGGAACGCGGTCTGGACGGTGATCATCTTCTCTTCGTTCGCCAGATTGCGCAGCTGGACGTCTGCGGTGCTCGAGAGATTGTCGAAGAACCCAACCCACGCCGACGTCCCGAATGGGATCGAGGCCACCAGCATCGCCGCGATCGCCGCCGCGTAGCCGCGCAGCACCGGCCACGAACGAGACCAGACGAGGACGATCAGCACCGCAATCCCGAGATTGGGTTTGAACGCCAGCAACGACAGAGCGACGCCGGCAAGTTCCGGCCGGTCACGCTCCCAGAAGTACAGTCCCGCAGCCAGCGAAAGCGCCCAGAGTCCGCTGTACTGGCCGATCAACGTGGCCGAAATCGTCGTCCCTGAGAACACCAGCCCGGTCATCACCGCACGATTCACCGGGCTTGCCGGAGCCATCCGCAACAACGTCCGGCAGGCCCACATGCTCGACAGAAACGTCAGCGCGACCGAGAACGCGAACGACCCCCAGAAGCCCAGGAATCGCAGCGGTAGCGCCAGCCAGAGAACGAACGGCGGGTACAGGTACGGAAGCCGTTCCTCGTCGTACGACCGGTAGACGGCCTCGTCGGTGAAGACACGATCCCCGGCACGGTCGAACGCGGTCCAGTCGGTGGACACCCGCTCGACCGGATCGCCAAGGATCCAGTTGATCAGCATGACCACCAGCGCACCGCCGATGACGATGCTCAGCCATCGGAACAGCTTCGCTGCCCGCGGCTCCTTCGTGGTGGTGGACACGACCTCAGTCGAGGTGAACGATGCCCATCCGCACGGCCGACAACACGGCCTGCGTACGGTCACGGGCGTCGAGCTTCTGGTAGATCGAAGCCAGGTGGTTCTTCACCGTCTTCTGGCTGATGAACAGCCGCTCGGCGACCTCCGGCGTGGAGCAGCCGTCAGCGATGAGCTGCAGCACTTCCTCTTCACGCTTGGTGACGACTCGCTCCTGCTCAGGAACGGGCTGGTCCATGCGGCGCACCTCGTCCAGCATCGTGGCAGCGAGCTGGGGCGAAAGCGCAGTGTCACCGGCAGCGGCCATGCGGACGGCTGCGGCGATCTCGTTCGTGGAACAATCCTTCACCAGGTACCCGGAGGCACCGGCGCGGATGGCGTTGGCGAGCACGTCCTGATCGGCGTGCATCGTCAACATGACGACCCGGGCACCCGGCATCGCCTCTCGGATCTGACGGCAAGCCTCGACCCCGTCGAGCTCCGGCATGGTCACATCCATGAGGATGACCTCCGGCTTGACCTGGGTTGCGAGCTGCACCGCTTCGGCACCGTTTCGAGCTTCGGCGACAACGTCGAAACCCTCTTCTCGCATCGAACGGCTCAAGCCCTCACGAAGCATGCGATGGTCGTCGGCAAGCATCAGTCGGATGGTCATGTCATTCCCTCAGTACGTGTGTCTGTGTGTCGTTCTGGAGCCGTTGCGCCCGCTTTGGCCCGTGTCTCCATCGGACGGACCGGGCCTCATGTGAGTCGATCAGAGGTTGCCCATGATCGAAATCATGGCGGGGACGAGAATCACCACGAACAACGCCGGGAAGATGCAAAGAACCATCGGGATCAGCATCTTGACCGGAGCCTTCTGGGCCATCTCTTGTGCACGCTGGCGGCGGCGAATACGCATCTCGTCGGCCTGTGCCCGAAGCACACGTCCGATCGACACACCAAAGGTGTCGGCCTGAAGCACGGCGAGGACGAAGGATCGAACCTCGGAGATGTCGATTCGGGCATCCATGGCCCGCATCGCATCGGCTCGGCTGGAGCCGGCCCTGGTCTCGCCCAACATTCGAGCGAACTCGGTGGACAGCGGCCCGGGAACGGTTGCGATCGTGCGATCGAGCGCCTGCTCGAAGCCGAGACCGGCCTCGACGCTGATCGTCAGGAGGTCGAGGATGTCCGGAAGATCCTGAAGGATCGACGTCTGACGGGCCTCGACGGCTCGAGTCAGTTTGGCTTCCGGCCCGAGGATGATGATCGCGAGCGAGAGGCCCACGATCATGATTCGGGTCATTCCCTCGAATGCCAGCGGGTTCCAGATGAAGAAGAACGCAAAGATGAACGGCACTGCGGCAAGCGAGAGCACGCGTCCGGCCAGGAAGCGATCGACCTCGGCGGTCGAATCGCGACCGGCCATGATGAACTTCTGTCGCACCTTCTCGACGTAGCCAGCCGGCGTGAACCGGTGGCCGAGACCACCCATGTTCGTGAACAGCTGACGTCCGATGCGGTCCATGAAGGAGCCGGCGAGTTCGCCCTCTTCGACGATGCCGGCGTCGGCGGCAGCACCGACGTCGTAGCCGTCGACCTGCGAAAGCGTTTCCTGCAGCTCCTTGCGCTCGGCCATGCGGCTGAGCACGGTGAAGGCAATGCCAGCAACGGCGGCACCCGCCATGAGCACTGCCATGTAGGGCCCGATTTGATCCAAGAATTCCATGTTGAACTCCACTCCCTACCCGGTCAGATCTTGATGTCGATGATCTTGCGCATCCACAGCGAACCCGTCACCATGCCGAGCGCACCTGCGCCCATGGCCACGAAGCCCATCGTGTGGTTCCACAGGTTCGAGATGTACTCCGGGTTCATGAAGTACATCGCGACACCGACGAGCAACGGCAGTGCGACAAGCACGTAGGCCGACATCTTTCCTTCTGCCGTGAGTGCGGCGACTTCGCCCCGCAGCCGCTCACGAGCAGTCATCGTGTTGGCGACGGTGGAGAGGAGCTCGGCCAGGTTGCCGCCCACCTCTCGCTGAATCTTGATGGCCACGACGGCCCACAGCAGATCCACCGAGTCGACCCGTTCGGCCAGATCGTCCAGCGCATCGTCGATGTCACGACCGAGTCGGGCCTCGTTGACGGTCCGACGGAACTCGCCCGCAAGCGGTTCCTCAGCTTCGTTGCCCACGGCATCGATGCCCTGGAGGAAGCTGTAACCGGCCTTGAGCGTGCTCGACAGCAGGTTGAGCGTGTCGGGAAGCTGCGCTTCGAGCTTCGCCATACGACGCTTGACCTTGAGCTTGACGAACATCGACGGGAACAGCGCGGCCGGGATGATCAGAATGAGTGCGCCGACCGGGCTACCGAAGAAGAGGAAACCCAGGATCGCAGCGAGAACCACGATGCCGACCTGAACAGCCATGGCCTCGCCCACCCGCAGGGGGATCTCGGCCTTCTGCAGCATGTTGGTGGTCGTCTGGAGAGAACCGCGGGACTCCGCCGCACTCTCCGCTTTCTCGACGACCTGCTCGACGATGCGAGACCGGACGCTGGCGAAGGCGGCTTCGGCCGCTCGTTGCTCCTCGGTCATCTCGTCGGCGCCGTACACGGCAAGCGTGTTGTTCAGCGTGTTGTCGTTGCCGGCGAAGATCTGCATCATCGCAAACGAGAAGAGCAGGGCAGCCACGACACCGAGTGTCACGGCGATGACCGCACCACGGTCGCCACGGAGGATCTCGAGGCGAGAGGTGTTCTGAACCTGTGGTGGGGTGAGGCCTTCGCCGACGGCGATGCCACCGGGGACGAAGCGAACCTCGGTGCTGTTGCCACCGATGGCGACCTCGAGGGTCGTTGCGGCATCCGGCACGAGCGTGGAATCGAACTCAACAACGAGGGTTCCCTCGTGGATCTGAGCGGCACGCCGTCCGGCATCAGCCATGGTCGAGTCGTTGTCCGTCCGGACGCTGAAACCACCACGCAGGGTTCCGGCGACATTCGTGAACTCGCCAATCTGAAGGTTGTCGATACCCGGTGCGACGACGGCCAGGCCGGCGTTCGCATTGAGCAGGTTGCCTCGGGCAACCGAGCCCGGGATCGTCGAGGACGTACCCGTACTGGCCATGACAGCGACAACGTTGCGCACGCCGTCACCCTGGCCGAGCAACGCCTGCGCGGAACGCGAGATGGAGTTCCACATGACGCTGCCGCCACCCGGTTCCATGTCGTTGATCGCCGTTCGAACCAAGGCATGATCATTCGTGAACGGGACGAGCGCATCGACCTCCGGATTGCCGCCGCCACCGGCGACAAGCATGACCTTGGTGTTTGCGCTCAACGAGTCGAGGTAGCGAAGCGCACCCTCGCGAATCTGGGAGAAACCAACGACCTGGTCGGCGGTCTCGGAGTCATCGACGATCAGCACGGTGTAGCTGTCGACCGACGAGCGGCCCAGCGACCGGACTGCGGCCGGGATGATCTCGCCCTCAGACTTGAGTTCGACCTCGAGCACCTCGGGCGCCTCGGCCGGGCGAATCGTGAGTTGTCCCCGGTCGGATCGCAGATCCGCCCGAAGCACCTCGAGTTCCGCATCGGTCGACTGCGCGGCCAATGGTCCGGCAAAAAAGAACGACGCCAACATGCCGATGAGCGCCAGAAGCGCCATCCGCTTGCCGCGGCGAGTGGTCGCAGATGTCATCGCAGTCCCCTCGTGGGAGTGAAGACCTCGGCACCGAGCTTGATGCCATGATCCGAGAGCTTCTCGGCGAACTTGGGTCGAACACCAGTGGGCTGCAGCGTTCCCAGCAACTTGCCGTCCTCACCGACGCCGGCACCGAAGTCGAACAGGAAGATGTCCTGGAGGATGATGACCTCCCCTTCCATGCCTTGTACTTCGGTGATGTGGGAGATCTTGCGGGAGCCATCACGCTGGCGACCGATCTGGATGACCAGGTCGACGGCGGAGGACATTTGCTCGCGGATCGCCTTGATGGGCAGGTCGTAGCCGGCCATCATCGTCAGCGTCTCGATACGGGTCATCGCGTCACGAGGCGTGTTCGCGTGCACCGTGGTGAGCGAGCCGTCGTGGCCGGTGTTCATGGCCTGGAGCATGTCGAGCGCTTCGCCGCCACGACACTCACCGACGACGATGCGGTCGGGGCGCATACGCAGGGAGTTCTTGACGAGGTCACGGATGGACACCTCGCCCTTGCCTTCCACGTTGGCCGGACGGGACTCCATGCAGAGCACGTGGTTCTGACGGAGCTGGAGCTCCTTCGCATCCTCCACCGTGATGACGCGCTCGCCATCGGGGATGAAGGAGGACATGACGTTCAACGTGGTGGTCTTACCGGAACCGGTACCACCGGAGATGATCACGTTCAGCTTGCCGATGATGCAGGCCTGCAGGAAGCGGGCCGCCGACGGAGTCAACGTGCCGAACCCGATGAGGTCCTCGATGCCCAGCGGGTCCTTCGAGAACTTACGAATGGTGAGGAATGGGCCGCCAACGGCGAGCGGCGGGATGACCGCGTTCACACGGGAGCCGTCCGGAAGGCGGGCATCACACAGCGGTGACGACTCATCGATTCGACGTCCCACCTGGGCGACGATCTTCTCGATCACGCGGCGGAGGTGGTCCTCATCGAGGAACTTGACCGGGGCGAGGCCAGCTTTGCCGGCGCGCTCGACGTAGACCTGCTCCGGGCCGTTGACCATGATTTCCGTGACGCTCTCGTCGTGGAGCAGCGGGTCGATCGGGCCGTAGCCCAACACGTCGTTCGCGATCGAGTCGATCAGCGCCTGCTTATCGGCCATCGAGAGCGGAACGCGCTCATCGACGATCGCCTGTTCCAGCTTGCTGATGACAAGCGTCTTCAGCTCGCCTTCGGGCATGTCGCTGTCGTACAGCGTCGAGCCGAGGTCATCGATCAGCCGTCCATGCACCCGACGCCGGAGCTCGAGACCCTGGTTGACGGCCTGCTGGGCCTGGTGCGCCTGCTGCACCTGCTGCTGGGTGGGAGCGTTGGGATCCTGGGGGGCGCCGCCCTGGGCGGCTCCGCCCTGGACTTCGGAAAGGCGTTGGTAGAGCGACATCGTGTCTCCTCAGATGCGAACGAATGGTGTGGGCGTCAGCCGCGCTTGCGACGGCTTTCGGCCTCGGAATCGGTGAGCTTGTCAGCGAGCGCACGCACGGCCTTGGCCACGCCGCTCTTCGGATGTGAGTGCACGAAGGGAACGCCCTTGTTCACGGACTGGGGCACCACGACGTCACTCGGGATGAGCGCATCAGCGGTCACCTGAAGCGTTCGCTCCACACCACCGATGTCGAGCTTCACCTTCGAGTTCGCACGGTTCAGGATGAGCCGGAGCTTCTCCATCGGCGTGTTGAGGAGACGCAGCGTCTGCAGACCGATCTTCACGTTCTTGATGTTCGGAATGTCCATGCCCGCAACCAGGAGCACGTCGTCGGAAACCTCGACGAGGCCGAGCACGACATCGTTGAAGTAGGCCGGCGTATCGATGACCACGTGGCTGCAGAAGCGACGGAGCACTTCGACGATCTTCACCATCTCAGCGGCACCGATCTGGTCGGCGAACGCCGGCTCCAACGGTGCCGGGAGGACCCGGAGTCCGGAAGCCTGATGCGTCGAGAGGAGGCTCTCGAGCAGCGAAGTGTCCAGCTGTTCGATGCTGCTGACGGCGTCGACGATGGTGTGCGTCGGTGCCAGCTTCATCATCACGGCCACATCGCCGAACTGCAGGTCGGCGTCCACGAGGCAGACCGGACCATCGGCCCGCTCCGCCAGCACGACGGCAAGGTTCGTGGCGAGAACGGACTTGCCCGAACCACCCTTGGTGGAGAACACGGTGGTGACTCGACCAAGACCGCCATCATCGGAACCGATGGTGGCCGGTGCGGCTGCCGCAGGACCTGCACCCGTACGGGTGCTGAGGCCGGAGCCCACCCGCTCGATGGCTTCGACGATCTGCAACGTGTCGCCTTGCAGGGTGAGCACGTCCTTGACGCCGGAGCGCAGCGCAAGCTGCAACACCGTCGTCGACAGTTCGTCGGCGACCAGCACGGCGCCCACATCAGGACGACCGTTCAGGCTGCGTTCCACGGTGGCGAGCACGTCAGCCGACGAGCACGACGGACCGAGCACGACCACGACCGGGCTGCCGTTCAGTCGAGGAAGGACATCCTCGATCCGTTCGAACGAGGTGACGCCCGGGCCGAGTCGTTCTTCGAGATCGACCCGCACTGCGGCGATCTCTTCAACGACAGCGACGGCGAGTTGCACAGGTTGGCTCGGTGGTTGTGTTTCGTTGAAATCGAATGCTGCCATCAGCCCTCTCCAGTGCCTGCATCGTCTGCTTCTTCTTCGGGATCGGGCTCGGCGGTTGCGCCGTCGTCCTCACCGATTCCAAGCTCTTCGTTCTGCTGCTCAACGGCCTCTTCAAAGAGATCGATGAAGCCTTCCGGACCGTACGGAGTGATCAGACCCGGCTGCTCGGCGGGGAGTTCTGCGTCGATGAGGATGTCCTCGACGATGATGTTCGGCAGCGCTTCAGGCGACCAGTCGTCCGGGAGGAGGCTGAGCACCAGGTTGCTCTCCGGCACGGACAGGATGCGCTGGGCGGCATCAGCCGGCACGGCGATCGTCATGGTCAGCGAACCGCTGCTGGCTTCTTCGCCGGCAGCTTCGCCGCCCTCGGGGACCGCTTCGCCGACGATGGCGCTGTTGACGGCGATGATGCGAACGCCACGGTAGAGGTAGCGGGCCGGACGCTGGTACGGGGTCGAGGAAGCGGAGGTGTCGAACGCATCTTCGTCACCCAGCGTCGGCAGCGGATCGCCAAGAGCGATCATGTCCACGAAGTCACCGGGCTTCACGAAGCCACCGGCAGCTCGAACGCTGTCGATTGCGAACGACACAGCGACATGCTCGGCCGGAACAAGATCGGCGAAGGTGGTTTCGACGACCTCGGGGTCATCGAACATGCCCTGCACCAGGATCTGGTTCGCCGCAAGGTTGTTGACCGCAACACGGCCCTCAATCTGCACGGTGTCGGCGATCGCCGTTGCCGGACGGAAGTCCGGGTCGATCTGACGCTGGACCACACGGCCAGTCGACAGAACGTCGCTGGCCGTCGTGCCAGCAGGAATGTTGTCGGCGACGACCCAGACC
Source organism: uncultured Acidimicrobiales bacterium (assembly GCA_937969565.1). Taxonomy (GTDB): domain Bacteria; phylum Actinomycetota; class Acidimicrobiia; order Acidimicrobiales; family SHLQ01; genus SHLQ01. The sequence continues at coordinate 8,708 of CALBVR010000362.1, forward strand.
GACACCGGCTGGCTGTCGATCACCGCCTGATTTTCCACTCCCTGCACATAGTTCAGGAGGGCGAACCCTGCCAACGCTCCAATGAGAATGGAGCCAACCAACATGATGATTTTTCGCGATCCCACGACAACCTCGCTTGTTCGGCCCCTACGGCCATCTGATGCGTTATGTGTTGTGTCGGCGTGACTGCGGGTGAATTGAGCACAAACGGTGGTTGCGAAGTGAATTCTCACACGGCGAAATCGTTGAAAAACGGGGAAACCGCCCCCAGCGGGGGCGGTTTCCGTCGGTTTCAGGTCGAATGGCCCAGTCGGGCCGAACGAATCAGGCCTCGTCGGCCTCGACAGCTTCGGCTTCGGCCGGAGCTTCAGCGGCGGGCGCTTCGGCGGCGGGCGCTTCGCCCTCCTCACCAGCGACGACCGGAGCATCCGTGCCGTGCTCAGCGAAGTACTCTTCCCAGGCTTCCTGGCCCTCGGAGTACTCGGCACCGATGTAGTTGCCTTCATCGTCGTAGGCATGCTCGCCGAAGTGCTCCTGGTACTCGGCAGCCACGACGCCACCCTCGGCAGCCTGCTTGATCGACAGGCTGATGCGGCG
>CALBVR010000363.1 GCA_937969565.1 uncultured Acidimicrobiales bacterium
GTGGACACCGGCTTCGTCGCCAACGCAACGGCCGCAGTCAACACGATCGACGTCTCGACAGACGGAAGGTTGTTCGTTGGTGGTCCGTTCGAGGGGTTCAATGGCGCCGCAGTTGCCGATGTCGCCGAACTCGACCCGGTGACGGGAGCGGTGAACACGGCATTCGACTTTGCCTTCACCGGGGTGGATGCACGCGGCACATTCACCAAGTTCAGCTCCGGCGAGGTGAAGCACATCGAGGCAACACCCGACGCCCAGGAGCTCGTGGTGATCCATCGGGCGCATGAGATCGATGGTCAGGTGCGATCGGGCTATGCGATCTTCGATGTCGCAGATCCGGCGAACCCGGCGCTCACGCCCGACAACAGCAACAGCTTCTTCACCTGGCCCAACTGTCCGGGTGGTGCACTTCCCACGTCTGGTGCCGTGTCGCCCGATGGTTCGTACCTGGTGATGGGCACGATCGCCTTCGATCTTCCTGAATGTCACGACGCCGTCATTGCCTTTCCGATCGGTGGCGGTGACGACGCTCCGGCGATCTTCGCTCACCAGATGCGGGACTCGGTCTTTTCGGTGGCCGTGTCCGACGCGGCCATCTACGCGGGCGGTCACTTCTGTCGCATCGATGCTGGACCCGGTGTCGGCCCAACGGATGGTCGGACCGACAAGCTGTGCACGGGATCGAACACGAACACGTACACCGACGGGGCCTGGCGGTGGCAGTTGGCGGCACTGAGTCCGGCGGATGGAACACCATTGGACTGGGATCCGGGAACCAACGCGTTCCGTGGCTCGCAGCTTCTCCTGGTCACGGGCCAGGGCCTCTACACCGGCTTCGATGGCGACCGGGTCAACGATGTTCTGACCGGAAGCTTCACGTTCTTTCCCACGACCGATGCTCCGCCAGAGCCAGAGCCAGAGCCAGAGCCAGAGCCAGAGCCAGAGCCAGAGCCGGAACCGGAACCGGAACCTGAACCGGATGGTCCTGTCTTCTGTTTCGGTGAGCGCGCCACCATCATCGGGACGAACGGCGACGATCTCATCATGGGTACCGATGGAAACGACATCATCGCCGGTCTCGGCGGAAACGACTCCATCAGTGGTCTCGGTGGCAACGACATCCTGTGCGGCGGCCCGGGTGTCGATCGGATCCGAGGCGGCGATGGCGCCGACATCATTGAAGGAAATGGCGACCGCGACCTCATCTGGGGCGATCGGGACAACGACACCATCGATGGCGGCGACGGTCGCGATCGCATCGTGGGTGGTCCGGGTGTGGACTTCATCACCGGCGGACAGGCCAACGACCGGATCACGGGCAATCTCGGTGACGACTTCATCGAGGGCGTGTCTGGCCGTGACCGTCTCGACGGTGGTCCCGGAAACGACGTGCTCCTTGGTGGCGGTGGTTCCGACACGCTGATCGGTGGTGACGGCAACAACGACCTCAACGGCGGCTCCGGCACGGACACGTGCGTCGAAGCCGGCGCCGGCATCATCAAGCGCTGCGAACGCTGACTACTGCGTGTTGATCATGTGGGTGGCGGCCATCGCGAAATAGTCGATCATCTGCTGTTCGAGTTCCGGGGAAAGCTCGCCGGCTCGCACGGCATCGGCCATGTGGCCGAACCACGCGTTGCGTTCAGCGTCGGTGATCACAAACGGTGCATGTCGCATTCGCAGGCGCGGATGCCCGCGCTCTTCGGAGTACGTCGTGGGACCGCCCCAGTACTGCACCAGAAACTTCACCATGTGCTCTCGCGACTCGGTGAGATCGTCAGGGTACATGGGGCGAAGGAGCACATCGACGGCGACAGCGTCGTAGAACCGGTCGATCAGGTCGACGAACCATGGCGTGCCGCCCACTGTTTCGTACACCGTCTGCTCGCTCATGGTGACAACGCTAGAGGCTGGAGCCGCCCGATACTGTGGCGAACATGACCCAACTTCCCGGACCGCTCGTCTCGGCCGATTGGCTCGCCTCGCATCTCGACAGCGTGATCCTGGCCGATGTGCGATGGAACATCTCGGTGGGCCCGCAACCGGATGAACATGCGGCCGGCCACCTCCCCGGCGCGGTGTTCGTCGATCTTGATGCCGACCTCTCTGCGCCGGCGGGAGCGGCTGGACGTCACCCGCTGCCGACGCCAACGGCATTTGCGGACGCGCGCGGCCGACTCGGGTTCGACGGTCGCCCAGTCGTCGCGTACGACGCCGCGAACGGCGCCATCGCCGCCCGGTTGTGGTGGATGCTCGACAGCATCGGTCTGGAAGCTGCCGTGCTCGACGGCGGTTTGGCGGCCTGGACCGGACCACTCGAGACCGGTGCGGTGGTGCCAACGCCGGTGGATGTCGAGGTCGTTCCATGGCCGGCGGATCGTTTCGTCGGCGTCGAGGATGTGTTGGGCGCGATCGCAGCCGGCGCGACCCACCTCGATGCCCGATCGGCCGAGCGCTTTGCCGGGGTCGACAATCCGATCGATGTCCGACCCGGTCACATTCCCGGTTCGTTTTCTCGTCCATGGCAGGACAACCTCGACGAGGACGGACGGTTTCGGCCGGGAGAGGAGCTCGAGGCCGAACTCGGACCGGCCGTCCACCCGGACCTCGTCGCAAGTTGCGGCTCCGGGGTGACCGGATGCCACACCCTGCTTGCCGCCCGGCTGGCCGGCCACGAAGGTGGTCGCCTCTACACCGGCTCGTGGTCGGAGTGGTCTCGAGACGACGCACGTCCCGTCGCCACCGACGGGGGCTGATCACGCCGTGCCGAGCGCCACCGGCACAGGCCGTTCCTGAAAAGCGTGCCGCAGCTACCCTTGACGGTATGGAACTTCGATCCAACAATATCGAGCGCCTCGCCGGCGGATCCTTCGACGCACTGATCGTCGGCGGCGGCATCAACGGCGCCGTCTCCGCGGCCGTTCTCGCTGGACGCGGGCTCAACGTCGCCATCGTCGACCGTGGCGATTGGGCGGGCTTCACCAGCTCGGCGTCATCAAACCTCGCATGGGGCGGCTTCAAGTACCTCGAGAACTATGAGCTCAATCTCGTCCGCAAGCTCTCGATGTCCCGGAACCGGCTCCTTCGGGCCTATCCGTCGAACATCACGCAGCTCGGCTTCCTGGCTGCGCTCGACCACAGCTCGCCGTTCCCCCCGTGGTTGGCCGCCCTCGGAAGTTCGGCCTACTGGGCCATCGGCAACTTCCAGACCCATCGCCCGCAGATTCTCGGTCCGGAGGAGATCAAGTCCGAGGAGCCCGTCATCGACGTCGAGAACGTGCGCGGCGGGATCGAGTACTACGACGCCTACCTGCGTGACAACGACAGTCGTTTCGTCTTCAACTTCGTCCGTTCGGCTCTCGAGGCAGGTGCGGTTGCCGCCAACTACGTGGAGGTCACGTCGACGACCCGCTCGGGCTCGGGTTGGGAAGTCACACTGCGCGATCTCGAACACGATCGGGAGCTGCAGCTCGATGCGAAGGCGATCGTGAATTGCGGTGGCCCGTTCGCGGACGCGCTCAACGAGAACCTCGACACCGACACCGAACACCGGATCGTCTATTCGAAGGGCATTCATCTCGTCGTTCCCCAGCTCACGAAGAATGAGCGCGTGCTGGCGTTCTTCGATGACACGCAGCGACTCTTCTATGTGATTCCGATGGGCCGTCGTTCGGTCATTGGAACGACCGATACGCGGGTCGACACGCCGTTCACCGAAGTAACCGACGAGGACCGCACGTTCCTCCTCGACCAGATCAACTCACGACTCGATCTGGATGCGCCGCTGACCACCGACGACATCATTGCCGAACGATGCGGTGTCCGTCCGCTGGTGGTGAAGAACGATGGCGATGACCGCAAGGACATCGACTGGACGACCCTGTCCCGCAAGCATGAGATCGAAACCGACCACACTCAGCGCACCGTCACGGTGTTCGGTGGGAAGATCACGGACTGCCTGAACGTCGGCGAAGAGGTCGCCGAGGCCATGGAGCAGCTCGGTTTCGTGCTCCAGCCCGACAACGAGGACTGGTTCGGCGAGCCGTCCGACGAAGTGCGCGTGGACTTCATGCGACAGGCGAAGCGCATGAAGCTGGACGACCTTCGGCACAAGAAGGGCGTCGAGCCATTGAGCGAGCGGCTGTGGCGCCGTTACGGCCGGCGTGCATTCGCGATGCTCGACGAGATCCGCGAGGACCCGACGATGGGCGAGGACATCATGCACTCGGCCGATTACCTCCGGGTGGAGCTGCACCACGCAGCTCGCAGCGAGATGATCACGAAGCTCGAGGATTTCATGCTCCGCCGGTCGAAGATCGATCTCGTGGTGCGTACGGACAAAGTGCGCGAGAGCGATGGGCTGCGTGAGGTGGCGGAGATCCTCTTCGGCGATGATGCCGACGAGAAGCTCGCGGCC
>CALBVR010000364.1 GCA_937969565.1 uncultured Acidimicrobiales bacterium
ATCACCGCCTCCGAAGATGCCGTACAGCTGCTCATCGACCGCAGCGGCGGCGACGGACGCCAGGTCCTCACCGCCCTCGGCGTGGCCGCGGCGATCGCCAAACAGCAGAAGACCACGATCGAACTCGACCACATCGAAGCCGCGCTCGGTACCAAGGCCATCCGCTACGGCCGCGATGATCACTACGACGTCATCAGTGCATTCATCAAGAGCATCCGGGGCAGCGACGTGGACGCCGGCCTCTACTGGCTTGCCCGAATGCTCGACGCAGGGGAGTCGGCCCGGTTCATCGCCCGCCGCCTCGTCATCCTGGCGTCGGAGGACATCGGCATGGCCGACCCCATGTCGCTCATCATCGCCGACGCCACCGCACGGGCCGTCGAGTTCGTCGGCCTCCCCGAAGCGCAGCTCAACCTCGCCCAGGCCGTCATCCATCTGGCCACGGCGCCGAAGTCCAACACGGTGACGACGGCGATCTTCGCGGCGAAGGAAGCAGCCCGGGGGGCTGGCACCGGAGAGGTGCCCAAACACCTGCGAGACGCGCACTACCAGGGGGCCGCTGGGTTGGGCCACGGAACCGGCTACGCGTACCCCCACACACATGAGGCAGGATGGGTTGCCCAGGAGTATCGCCCCGCGGAGGTCGCGGATCAGGTGTACTACAAACCATCGGGACACGGCGCCGAGCCGGCCCGGTGGGACCGCTGGAAGAAGGATCGAGGCGGAGAAGATGCCGAAACGACTGTTCTGGATGAGTAGCGGCTACGCCGCAGGCGCAGCGTCGAGCTGGTGGATGCAGCGCAAAGTGAAGCGCACCGCCGAGAAGATGCTGCCCGCCGCGATTCGCAACGAGGTGACCAACCGCGTGACCGAGGCGTCCGGCCGCGCGTTCGAGAAGGCCACCAGCAACCCGGCCGCCGAACAGGCCAAGAAGGCCTGGCGTCAGGTGCGGCCCGAGATCGATCTGACCGACACGGCCCCGGAACCTCCCACGCTCGAGCTGCTCGACGGCGGCTTGGCCGAAGACTCCACCCTGAGCCGAATCAGGGAACGGGCTCGACGCGTCCGAAGCTGACACCGAGCCGACCAGCCGCGAATCCGCAGCGATAGACTCAGCGTCCCATGGATGCAAAAGAAGTACGTCGCCGATTCACCGAATTCTTCACCTCTCGCGGCCACGACGCCGTCGCATCGGCGAGCATCATCCCTCACGACGACACCCTGCTGTTCACCAACTCGGGCATGGTGCCGTTCAAGCCGTTCTTCCAGGGCACCGAGGTGGCGCCGTACAAGCGAGCCACCACCGTCCAGAAGTGCGTGCGGGCCGGCGGCAAGCACAACGACCTCGACGAGGTCGGCCGCACCGCCCGCCATCTCACCTTCTTCGAGATGATGGGCAACTTCAGCTTCGGCGACTACTTCAAGGAGGACGCCATCCCGTTCGCCTGGGAGCTGCTGACCGAGGTCTTCGGCCTCGACAAGGACCGGCTCTGGATCACCTGTCACCTCACCGACGACGAAGCCGAGGAGATCTGGGCAACGAAGGTCGGCGTCCCGCGTGATCGCATCCAGCGTCTGGACGAGGACAACTGGTGGCGGATGGCCGACACCGGCCCGAACGGCCCCTGCTCGGAGATCTTCTACGACCTCGGGTCGGAGTACGGCCCCGAAGGCGGCCCCGAGAACCCCGAGGCAGATGCTCGGTACGTCGAAATCTGGAACCTCGTGTTCATGCAGTTCGATCAGCAGCCGGACGGCGAGCAGATCCCGCTGCCGAAGCCATCGATCGACACCGGCGCCGGCCTCGAACGCATCCTGACGGTCCTGCAGGGTGTTGGCTCCGTTTGGGAGACCGACGAGTTCGTGAAGCTGCTGGCGAAGGCATCGCAGCTCTCGGGTGTCGCCGACGGCGACGACCCGAAGACCGACGTGTCGCTGCGCATCCTCGCCGATCACGCCCGTTCGACCACCTTCATGATCAACGACGGCGTCTTCCCGTCCAACGAGGACCGCGGCTACGTGCTGCGCCGCATCATGCGCCGCGCCATCCGCCACGCCTACCTCCTCGGTGTGCAGGACCCTGTCCTGCCCGAACTCGTCTCGACCGTGGTCGAGATCATGGGCGACGACTATCCCGAGGTCCGCGAGAACGAGTCCAAGATCCGCGACATCGTCGAACGCGAAGAGATCCGCTTCCGTCAGACGATCGAGACCGGCCTGAACATTCTCGATTCCGAGATGGCCCAACTCGATTCCGGCAGCGCCCTCCCGGGCGACGTCGCCTTCAAGCTCCACGACACCTTCGGCTTTCCGCTCGAACTCACCGAAGAGATCGTGGCCGAGCGCGGCGGCGAGGTGGACACGGACGGTTTCACCGCCGCCATGGAGGAACAGCGCACGCGAGCCCGGGCCGATCAGAAAGCCAAGGGCGGCGCCGTCGACGTGTCCCAGTTCGCGTCGCTCGCCGAAGCAAACGGCCCAACCGAGTTCGTCGGACGTGACGAACTCATCGATGTCACCGCCTCCGTCCTCTGGGTGGGGGACGAGGGCGTTGTGCTCGACCGCACACCCTTCTACGCAGAGTCCGGCGGACAGATCGGCGACATCGGCACCCTTGCCGGCCCGAACGGCACCGTGACCGTCACCGACACCACGTACGGCGTGCCCGGGCTGCACCTTCACCACGTGGACGGAGCGCCTGCCGCACTCGCCGTCGGCGACACGGTCACGGCCACGATCGACGTCGCTCGCCGTGACGCCATCCGCCGCAACCACACCGGCACGCACCTGCTCCACTCGGCGTTGCGCCGGGTGTTGGGCGATCACGTCCAGCAGCAGGGTTCGTGGGTCGGCCCTGACCGTCTGCGGTTCGACTTCAGCCACTTCGAATCCGTCACGCAGGACCAGATCCGTGAGATCGAGGACCTGGTCAACGCCGACGTCCTCTCGAACCCCACCACCGAACACGTCGAGATGTCGATGGACGCCGCCCGCGAACGTGGCGCCATCGCCTTCTTCGGCGACAAGTACGGCGATGTCGTACGCGTGCTCGACGCCGGCCCCAACTCGATCGAGCTCTGCGGCGGGACGCACGTGTCCGCCCTCGGTGACATCGGCCCCCTGAAGATTCTGTCCGAGAGCTCCATTGGTTCGAACATCCGCCGTGTCGAAGCCGTCACGGGAACGGCGACGATCGACATCCTCCGCGACGAGGAGACCACGATCGCCAAGGCCGCCGATCTCGTCGGCGTCCCGGTGGACGACGTCCTCATGGGAATCGAACGTCGGATGACCGAGCTTGCGGACCTTCGCAAGGAACTCGCCGAAGCAAAGCGCGCTTCCGCCGTGGGCCGAGCCGACGACCTGGCTTCTGGCGCCGTCGACGGCGTGGTCATCGCACGTATCGACGATCTCGATCGAGACTCGCTGCGGGACCTCGCGCTTGCCATTCGGGACAAGGGTGCTGCGAGCGTCGCCCTCGGCGCTGCGCTCGAAGCCGGTGGCGTCGCCCTCGTTGCGGCCGTGACGGACGATTCCCCCCTCCACGCAGGGGAGTGGATCGCCGATGCCGCCAAGCTCGTGGGCGGCGGCGGCAAGAAGAGCCCTGACGTTTCGGTTGCTGGTGGACGCGACCCCGAGCAGCTCGATGCTGCCCTCGATCTCATCCGGGCTGCGGCCGGAATCGGCTGACATGATCGACCGACCGGGGAGAGCCCTCGGGCTCGACCTCGGCACCGTCCGCATCGGCGTGGCGGTGAGCGACGATGCCCGCACGGTGGCCACCCCCCTCGAGGTCATCGACCGAAAGGACCGGCAGAACGCCGACCGGCAGCTCGCCAACCTGATCGACGAGTGGGAGATCACCATTGTCGTGGCCGGTCTGCCGTTGCACCTGAACGGGTCGAAGGGCGCCACGGTCGGGTTCGTCGAGAAGGAGATTCGTCGCTTGGGTGCCACCCTTGCGACCCCGATCGTCACCTACGATGAGCGCCTGACCAGTGTCACCGCACATCGTTCGCTGACGGAGCAGAACCTCTCGGCTCGCCAGCAGCGGAATGTGGTGGACATGGTCGCCGCGGCGGTGATCCTGCAGGGTTGGATGGAGTCCACACACGATGACTGACGAGCGAAACGACGAGCCGGAGGCGTCCGGGGTCGATCGGCTGCTGAGCCGATTCGGAACCGTTCCCGTCGACCCGAACCGTACACCCCCCGGTCCCCGGCCGAACGGGGATGGTCTCGAGCGCCCGAAGCCCGGTCCGCGTCCCAAGCCACAGCCGCAACGACAGGCGCAAGAGGCTCGCGTGCCTGCAGCCACTGCGGCCGCTCCAGCCGGTGCACCCACATCGCTGTTCTCTGAACCGCACGATGACGTGTTCGGTGAGGCGGTCCCATCCATCCTGGAACCTGCGCCTGCGGTCACGGTGTTCGACGACCCGATCGTCGAGCCTCGAGAGGTGATCGACCGTCGTGACTGGGTGCGTATGCCCCGCCGCAGTGGACCCGTCTTTCGCTTTCTGGCGGTTGCGTTCGTGCTCGGCCTCGGCGCGTCGTTCGTCTTCACCCGCGTCACCGGCTGGTACGACGACCAGATCGACCCGCCCGGCGAACCCGGGGCCACGGTCGAGTTCGCGATTCCCGCCGGAGCCACCGCAAACGACGTCACGCAGGGCCTCTTCGCCGAGGGTGTCATCGCAAATCCGACCCTCTTCCGCTATTGGCTGGGGGACAACTTCGACGGCGAGTTCCAGGCCGGAGACTATTCCTGTCTGCAGACCGACATGTCGTTCGACGAAGCCTTGGCCTGTCTTGACGGCGTCGGCCCGCTACCGCCCCAGTTCTTCTCCATCACCATTCCCGAAGGTCTCACCCTCGACCAGATGATCTCCGTCCTGACGCGTGAGAACCCGGCCTTCAGCCGCGCCGACCTGGAACGCGATCTGCAGGCCACGCTGGTGAGCGTCGGAATTGAGGGCGTTCCCGCAGGTCCGCTCCCGGAGTCCCCGGACCCAACCGGCAGCGGCAAGGAAGGGCTGCTCTTCCCGGCCACGTACCAGATCGACGAGAAGAAGGCGGACGACACGCTCGACATCCTGATCCGCATGGCGGACACGATGGAGCAGAAGTTCCTCGAAGCGGAGAGCGCCGGACGATCGCCGATCATCGAGGAGCTCGGACTCAACGACTACCAGGTCCTCATCATCGCCTCACTGATCGAAGAGGAATACCGCATCCCCGAGGACCAGGGCCGCATTTCCCGGGTGATCTACAACCGGTTGGCGAACCGCTGGAGCCTCGGCATCGACGCAACGTCGTGCTACGCAGCACAGAAGTCCTGCGCCGACCTCACCGTCGACGACCTCGCAAGCACGTCGCCCTGGAACACGCGAAACCTCGACAACATCAACCTCCCGCCGACGCCGATCGCGTCGCCCAGCGAATCCTCGATCCGGGCCGCACTCAATCCGGAAGAGGGACCGTGGTTCTTCTACGTCCTCACCGGTGAAGACGGCAGCCACACCTTCGCCGAGACGGACGCGGAGTTCCAGGCCGCCAAGGCCATCTGCATCGAAAAGGGCCTCTGCTGACCTCGGGACACACCGTGCTTGCCGGTGTGATCGGCTGGCCGGTGACCCACTCCCGATCCCCGGCCATCCACACGGCCGCGGCGGAGGCGACCGGCGCCGACCTCGTCTACGTGGCGTTCCCGGTGGCGCCGACCGCAACGGCGGAAGCGGTCGCAGCGATGCGCACGCTCGGGCTCCGGGGTCTCTCGGTGACGATGCCCCACAAGGAACTGGTGCTCCCACACCTGGACGAGCTGACCGAGGCGGCCCGGGCCCTCGGCGCGGTGAACTGCATCACGAACACGGATGGCCACCTCGTGGGCGACAACACCGACGGCGAGGGGTTCGTGCTCGGCCTGAGCCACGACAGTGGCCGTTCCATCGCCGATCGGCACGTGGTGGTCGTGGGTGCCGGCGGAGCTGCCCGGGCGATCGTTCGGGCGTGCGCCGACGCGGGCGCCTCCACCGTCACCGTCCTCAATCGCACCGCCGAGCGGGCTGAGTCGGCCGCCGCCATGGCGGGGACCGCCGGGAGAGCGAACGATCCGTCGGCGCTGGGCACCGCCGACATCGTCGTGAACGCAACCCCCTGCGGCATGGCCGGCACCGACCATGCCGATCGTCTTCCATTCGACGTCGACGCGACGGCGCCGCACGCCGAGATCGTCGACATCGTCTACAACCCCCGTTTGACCCCGCTCCTGGCGGCCGCCCGCCAGTCCGATCGGATCGCTCATGGGGGCCTCTCGATGCTCGCCGGCCAGGCCGCAGCCCAGTTCACCTCGTGGACCGGCCTGCAGGCGCCGTTGAGCACCCTGATGGCAGCAGCAATCGCCGACTGAGACTCTGCGTCCCAACCTGTTGAATTTCGCCCAGACGGGCCGATTGACCTCGTAGGCCCACTCGCTGCACTACGGGAGTCCACTTCGCCATGTCCCTTCAAGGCACCCTCAGAACCCTCGGAATCACCGAGGTCCTTGAGTTCCTCGCAGATCGTTCTGCGACCGGACGTCTCGACATCACTGCCGACTCGGGTTCGGCCACCTACTGGATGTTGCGCGGCGAAGTCGCCGAAGTCGACTACGAGTTCGAACGTGAGTCAGGCGTCGACGCCGCAGAATCCACGTACTACGCGTTGAGCGAACTCGACGGCACGTTCTTCTTCGACGAGGGCGAAGCGCCCGAGCACGGCACACCCACCGAGTCCGTCGCCGATGTGCTCGGCCGTACCGCCGACACCGCTGAAGGCTGGTCGTTGGTCGAGGAACAGATTCCGACGCCACAGCACCAGCTGATCCGTTCCGATGCGCTCGACGGATCGGTCACGATCGAGCCGGAGTGGTGGCGCGCACTCGACGCCATCGGATCCGGCTGTTCGTCGCGCACCCTCGCCGACAGCCTCGGTATGCGGGCGCTTGCCGCCTCAACCATGGCCGCCGACATGGCCCGCGTCGGACTCATCGTCGTCGACGAGCCCGTCGCCGACGACGCTCCGCTGTCCGTCTCCGAGTCGATCAGCTACGCCGAAGATCCCGTGATGGTCGAACCTGCACCTGCCGTCGCCGAGCCGACGCCCGAACCGCCAGTCGAGTTCTCGGTGGCGCCGATCGCCGATGACGAGTCCGCTGCAGCACCGTCCGGGATGTCCTTCGGAACCGATTCGTTCGCTGCCGATGCCTTCGAATCGCAGCCCGAGTCCTTCTCCGTGGCTCCTGAGCCAGCGATGGCGGCCCCCGCCCCCGAGGCGCCGGCACAGACGCCCGAGGCATGGACCACCACGCCTGACGTTCCGGTCATGGCAGAGCCCGAGCCCGCTCCCACCTGGGACACGGCGCCGGCCGAACCGGAAGCGACAACGTCGTGGGACGTGCCGCCGGCGCCCGCACCAGAAGCTGCTCCGGTCGCTGATGCTGCTCCCGCCGGCTGGGACACCACGCCAGAGCCTCAGGCCGTAGCCTGGGACACCCCGGAGCCGGCTCCCGAAGCCGCTGCCGCCTGGGACACCGCAGAACCTGCACCGGAGCCCGCCGCCGCATGGCCGGCAGCTGCACCTGCACCGACGGCTCCAGAGCCGGCACCGGTCGCAGCCGCTCCTGCTCCCGCCAACGATGACGACGGTTGGGCAACCGATCACTCGGCTGCACCTGCAGCAAGCGCCCCGGCCGAGGCGAACGACGCTGCCGCCGCCCTCGCTTCCTGGGGAGCAGCAGCCGCAACCCCATCGATGGCCCCGTCCGCACCCGCTCCTGAACCCGTCGCCGCAGCTCCGGCCCACAACCCATTCGCCGACCTCCCATCCGAGGCCGACCTCGCCGCGCCACCGCCGGCGCCCGCTCCGGCCCCGGTCATGGAGACGGCACCCGCGGGTGAACCCACGTACCAGACGCCTCCGACGCAGGCGGCAGTGTTCGGCTCGGCACCGCCAGCACCGAGCCCGTACGCGCCAGACGCCGCACCCATCGAACCGGCGCCGATTGCACCGCCGGTCGGCACGGTCGACGAGCTCGCGCCGTTGGCTGAACTCGATGACGTCGAGGACGAAGACTTCGGAACCGACGACCGCAGCAGTGTGCTGAAGTTCCTGCGTCGGGACTGAGTCGTGTTCGTCGCCCTCGTCGGCGTGCTCGGCCTCCTCGTTGGCGGCCTGCTCCGACTCGTCAGCGAGACCGTCCGCGATCATGACGGTGGCGGCCGCACCTGGGGCACCTGCGCCTCGTGCGGCGACGCACATGGTCTTGCGTCCGCCGTACCCGTCGTGGGGGTTCGCCGTGCGTGCAGTTCCTGCGGGCACCAACCCCACCCCGGTCGGGTCGTCCTCGACCTCACCACCGCCGGGGTCTTTGCGCTCCTGGCGTACCGCGTCGGTGCCGCCTGGGCGCTCGTGCCGCTCCTGCTCTTCGCGTCGGCGCTGCTCGCCGTGTCCGCGGTCGACCTCGAACGATTCCGGATCCCGGATCGCCTGCTCTTTCCCGCGCTCGGCGCTGGCATCGTGCTCCTCGCCGTGTTCAGCGGACCGGGGGAGTGGACGGGTCATCTCGTGCCTGCGGTCGTCGGCATGCTCGCCTACGGCGTGCTCCTGTTCATCCCCAATCTGATCGCGCCGGCGATGCTCGGCTTCGGCGACGTGAAGCTCGCGCTCCTCCTTGGACTCTTCCTCGGGTGGATGCGGCCAACCGTGGCCGAGGGGCTCGTCCTCATCATCTGGTCGCTGGTGGCCGGCATGTTGTTCGGTGTCCTGTCCGGCATCGTCGTCGGCATCGGCCGGCGTGTGTTCGGACCAACCTTCCTCGCCGACCCGGACTTTCCGGTTGCGCCTGGCGAGGACCCACCGCCGATCCACCGGACAGCCGTTCCCATGGGACCCGGTCTGGCCCTCGGCGCCTTCACAGTGATGCTGTTCTCCGGCTCGATCCTGGGTGGCTCTGGCGTCTTCTGAACCCGCCGGACGGTCCCGTAGACTGCTGGGGTGACCGACCACACAACCGTTCTCGTCGATCTCGGCGACCGCAGCTATCCGGTGGAGATCGGCGACGGCGTGCGCCATCGCGTGGCCGACCATCTTCCGGAACGAGTCCGCAAGGTCGCCGTTGTCACCCAGGAGTCGATCGGTGTCGACATCGACAGTGGACGCGATCAACGCACGTTTTTCATCGGCGACGGCGAGCAGCACAAGGTGGTCGCGACCGTCGAAACGCTCTGCCGGCGATGGGCCGAGTGGGGACTCAATCGCAATGACATCGTCGTCGGCGTCGGTGGGGGCATCGTGACCGACGTCGCCGGTTTCGCCGCCTCGGTGTACCACCGGGGCATCCCGGTTCTCCACGTGTCCACGACGCTGCTCGGCCAGGTCGATGCCGCCATCGGAGGCAAGACCGGCGTGAACCTCCCCGAGGGCAAGAACCTCTTCGGGTCCTACTGGCAGCCCACCGCCGTGCTGTGCGACACCGAAACCCTGCGCACCCTTCCTGAGCGCCACTACCGGGCCGGTCTCGGTGAGCTGGCCAAATACCATTTTCTGGGCGGCGAGGCGCTCGACGCACTTCCGCTCGATGGGCGGGTCGCTGCCGCCGTGCAGATCAAGGCCGATGCGGTCATGAACGACGAGCGCGAAGGCGGCCTGCGAGCGCTGCTCAACTACGGACACACACTTGCCCATGCGCTCGAGACCGTGGGTGAGCACGAACTCCTCCACGGCGAAGCGGTGGCCATCGGACTGATCTATGCGGCTGAGGTCGCCCGACTGATGGATCGGATCGACGACGACGCGGTTGCGGAACATCGTCGGGTCGTGGCGGCCTACGACTTGCCGCTCCAGCCGCCGCCCGACATCACCTTCGACGATGTGCTGCCCCTGTTCTCCCGCGACAAGAAGGCGCTCACCGGACTCACCTTCATCCTCGACGGCCCGAACGGGCCCGAAATCGTCGAAGGCGTGCAGCCCGACGTGCTCCGAGCGGCCTGGGATCGGCTCCGCGCATGACGCGGATCGCCGCCGTCCGGCAACTCCTCGAAGACGAGGGCGTCGACGCCCTGGTCGTGACCGCACGATCCAACATCCGCTATCTCTGCGGCTTCTCGGGATCCGCTGGAACGCTCGTGGTCGGCGCAACCGACGCGACCCTGGTCACCGACAATCGCTATGCCCTGCAGGCGCCCGACGAGATCGCGCGCCACGGTGCCCCCGTCGATGTGCGCATCGCTCCATCGGGTGGGTTCCCCGACGTCGTGGATCTCGTGAAAACCGCGCCGATCGTCGGCCTGGAGAGCGACCACATCACCTGGGCCCTGGCCGAACGATTCGCCACCGCCCTTCCCGGCGAGACCACCTCGACGTCCGGCGTGGTCGAGGCTCTGCGCGAGCGCAAAGACGACACCGAGATCGCGA
>CALBVR010000365.1 GCA_937969565.1 uncultured Acidimicrobiales bacterium
CGCCGGCGGATCGCTCCATTGCCGGGTTGAGTCATGGGTGACGAGATCAGCACGGCATCGAGGTCGTCCGGCACGAAGAGGTCGGCGTGGACGGCGGATGCGATGGCGCCGTCGACGTGCGGGCGCCCGTCGATCAGTTTGGTGCGGAACATGCCCGGGACGGCCGATGACGCTTCCATCGCATCGACGACGGCGACGTCGGTGCGGTCCCGTCCGAACACGATCAGCTCGCCGTCGTCGGCGCGGACGCTGGGAATCCAGAGCGGATCGGGCCACTCCGTCATCGCCTGCGCTCCCGGGAAGTTGCGCAACGTGGATGTGGGGAAGGCGCCGACGGGAAGTGCGCCGGCGATTCCGGGCAACCCGCGGCCCGGCCGCCACCTGAGCGCGGCCGCTGGCGCAATCGGCCGCAGCACCCGCCACGGTCGGCGGCGAACGTCGCGGAACGCCTGCTCCATGTCGGCCCGATCGGCCGGATCATCCGGGGGACCGAGGGTTGCGAGAACCTCCGATGTCGTGGCGCCGCTCAACATCGAAATGGCGATCGATGAGCCGGCTGACGTTCCGATCACCCGCTCCGCGCTCGCCGGGTCCCGGCCGGTGGCTCGCAGGCCGTCGAGCACACCGAGGTGGAAGGCCCAACCGAATGCCCCGCCCGCGCCGAGCCCGATGCCGATCCTCATGGCCACAGCGTCGGGAACCTGTCCTCCCGCATCCGATCGCCGGGTTGGAGGCCGAGGTCGTCCAGCGGGGGAGAGGTGGCGCCATTGCGTTCGATGTAGTGGGCGTCGTCACCGAGCCACCGGGTGGAGAAGGCTCGGCGGCGTCCGACGATCGGGGCCGCGGTCGTCCCATGCAAGGTGCGGAAGTCGAAGACGAGGGCGTCACCCGGTTCCAGGGCGAACGCAATCACGTCGGGATCATCGGGGTCGACGTCGCGCGGCGCTCGGACGAGTTCGTCCTCGCTGTGATAGTCGGAGCCATCGCGGAAGGCGCGCGGCACGTAGGTGTTGCCATCTCGATGCGAGCCGCGGAGAAAACGCACCGCGGTTTCGACAGGAGTCGGGTCGAGGGCCACATAGACGCTCGCGGTCTGACGTCCATCGACGCAGTAGTACGGCAGATCGTGATGCCACGGTGTGGCCTTTGCGGTTCCCGCCTCCTTGGCGAAGGCGTGTTCGTGGAACAGCTGGGCGGTGTCGGATCGCATCAACTGGGCGGCCAGCGCGGCAGCCTCGGATGTCAGGACGAATGCCGTCCACTCGGGAACCCGCTGCCAGTTGCAGTAGCAATCGAAGAATCGGCCGGGCTCGCCCGGCGTGACGCTCTCGCAGGGAAACGCGTAGCTGTCCGGGTTGGCCATGATGCGGTCGAGGCCGGCCCCGAGCGGTGCCACCCAATCGCGGAACAGCCCGGGAAAGCGGGCCACACCGTCGCGCTGGAAGGTGTCGATGTCCGATGGGTCGACCGCGACGTCGGCCCGCCGTGTCGCCGAAGCGAGGGGCCCCGCATCATCGATGAGCCACCAGTCCACGGTCGTGGCGTTTCCTGTGGTGACCCCGTTCGTCATGGCCGCGAGTCTACGTTGGAGTCATGGTTCGATTCCTCCTGCGGGGCGGCGGTCTCGCCCTTCTCATCTGCGCCGTCGTTGCGACCGCGTTGTCCGTACCGCCCGCGGCCCCAGCGGCTGCCATCGGTGGGCCGCTCTCGCCGTCGCTGCATGTTCGAGTGGTCGCCGACGGGCTGACGCTGCCCTGGGACCTGGCCCACACGCCGGACGACGTCCTCCTGTTCACCGAACGGCCCGGCCGCCTGAACGCTCGTCTCGCCGATGGGACCGTGCAGCAGGTGGACGCCGACCTCGGCGACCTGTTCGTGCGCGGCGAAACCGGGTTGCTCGGGCTCGAACTGCATCCCGACTTCGATCAGAACCGCCGCTTCTACACCTGTCAGGGGCACGTGGGCCCCGAGATCCAGGTGATCGGTTGGACCATCAGCAACGACTACCGGACGGCCACTCGCATCGCCGATCCGCTCGTCGGCGGGATCGAACTGTCGACCGGCCGTCACGGCGGGTGCCGGCTGCGTTTCGATCTGGACGGCAGCCTCTTCATCGCCACGGGTGATGCTGCGAGCTCGACGGCACCGCAGAGTCTCACGTCGTTGGCAGGCAAGGTGCTGCGGGTCGATCCGGACACGGGGCAGGGCGTCGCCGGAAATCCGTTTGCGGAGTCGGCCAACGCGAACACCCGACGGATCTACAGCTACGGCCATCGCAACCTGCAAGGGTTGTCCCGCCGGCCGGGCACGAACGAGATGTGGACGGTCGAGCACGGACCCGATCGGGACGACGAGATCAATCGCATCGTCGCCGGCGGGAACTACGGCTGGGATCCGGGTCCCGGCTACAACGAGAACGTGCCCATGACGGACCTGGCGAAGTTCCCGGGCGCGATCGAAGCGCAGTGGGACACCGGCAGCCCGACGTTGGCGATGGCGGGCGGCTACTGGGTGAACGGGCGTCACTGGGGACCGTTGGATGGGACCCTGGCCGTCGCGTCGCTGAAGAACTCGACGCTGCGGTTCTTCGAGTTCGACGGAAACGACGTCTTCGAGGCGACAGAAGTCGGCGACGAGCTCACCCGCACCTACGGCCGGCTTCGAACGCCGATGGCCGGTCCACGCGGCACGCTCTATGTGACGACATCGAATGGCTCGAACGACAAGATCCTGCAGATCACGCCGACGGGATCGCCCCGGGGCGCACTCGACGTCGTTCGCGTCCGCGATGGCTTCGTGCGGGTGAAGGGCTGGGCCATCGATCCCAACCGCATTCGACCATCCCAGGTTCAGGTGTTGATCGACGGTGAGGTGGTCACGACTCGGACCGCCCGGACCAGGCGTAGCGACGTCGGGGCCGCCTTCCCCGACTACGGCAGCCGCCACGGCTTCTCCCTCCGGGTGCCGACGCCGGACGGGGAATTCGAACTCTGTGTCGAAGCGATCGACTCGGGCCGACGCAAGCAAGCACCAGTCGAGCTCGGATGTCGCGTCGTCGGCGGGTGATTGGCTACGCCGCAATCACCTTCCGTCCGAACACACGGATGAATTCAGCCGGGGACGTCGGCTTGCCGATCAACCAACCCTGTACATGGGTCACGCCTGAGGCTGCCAGCGATGTCCGCTGGATTTGCGTTTCGACACCTTCACATACGACGTCGGTGCCAACGGTACGAGCGATCGATGTGATTGCGGACATGATGTCGCATGGCATTGCTGGATCTCCCCCCATGGCTTGACGCATAGCGGAGAGTTCAAGAAGCAGGGCTCGATCGATCTTGAGAACATCGAAGGGAGCTCGGAGAAGCTGGCCGAGGTTTGAGTAACCCGATCCGAAGTCGTCGATAGCGATTTTGACGCCGGCGTCCCTCAAACGGACCAGCTGTTCAACGGCGGCCTCCGACCGTTCGAGAATGGCGGATTCCGTGACCTCGATGGTCAGGCGCGCCGGATCCACGCCGCTGCGTCGGAGGTGCTGAATGACCGAGTCGACAAATTCGGTGTCGGCGAGCTGAAGGACGGACACGTTGCAAGAGATGCAGATCTCGGTGAGCTCGCTGTCCGTACTCCAGACCGCAAGCTGGTCGATGACGTTGTGTGCGACCCACGCCCCGAGTTTGTGAATTTCACCGCACTGTTCTGCGATCGGAATGAAGTCCATCGGGGGCACGGCGCCCAGTTCTGGGCTTGTCCATCGAAGGAGCGCCTCGGCGAAGAGCACTGAATCATCGTGGATGTTGACGACCGGCTGGTAGACGAGGTGGAACTCCTCATCGATCCGAGCTGCGCGAAGGGCGCGAGTGAGATCGCTTTGCAGCTCGGCGGCCTCTCGCATCGACGGGTCGAAGAGTGCAATTCCATGCCCGCCTCTGACCTTCGCGGAATACATTGCCAGATCGGCCTCCCGGCGGAGCTCGTCGAGCGAGCTCGGATCGCTCGTCACGGCGACGCCGATGCTGGCTCGCATGGTCTCGAACTGATGGGGCGAAAGCTCACAGGGACGATCCAGAATTTCGAGATACCGATGCGCCGCAGTTCTCGCCTCGGCTTCGTCCGTGATGCCCACGAGGACCACGGCAAACTCGTCGCCGCCGATCCGGACCAACGTCTCATTGGCGCCACATGCACGCCGCAACCGATCCGCAACCAAGGTCAGGAGACTGTCGCCGGCGTCGTGGCCGCGTGAATCGTTGACTCCCTTGAATCCATCGAGGTCGAGGTAGAGCAGTCCGGTCGATCCACCGTCCAACCGCATCCGTTCACTTGCGTCGCGCAGGGCGCGTTCGAGATGGCGCCGGTTTGGGAGCTCAGTCAACTCGTCCGTCTCCGCCTGTCGTCGAAGCGAAGCGTGGAGGAGTCGTTCTCGACGCCGCCCATTGAGGAGAAGCGCTCCGGCGATCGCTGCTGCGATCGCGGCAACCCCGAGCATTTGTATTGCGCTGCGTTCGGCCGCATCGGCAGCCTCGCCGGATGACTCCGCGGCCTCGGCGAACAAGTCCACCAGTCGATCGAGCTGTTCGAACCCAAGCCCGTGATGATCATCGGTGAGTCGCTCGAGCAACTCGCGAGTCTCACGTCGGTCCGGCTCGTCGAGAGCATGGATTGCGACCGACGGATCGCGCGCCAACGTGTCCTGTGCCCAGTCAAGGTCGTGTCCAAGATGGTGCGCAGGCGTCGAAGTCATCACATCGGCCTCGAGCGTGTGAGCGGCAAGCCGAAACTCTCCGGCCTCGGACTGAGCTCGCCGCTCTTCGAGGGCCTCAAGACTCTGCAGTATGGCGAGTGAAACGGATGCGGCGAGAACGAGAACGACAGTCACGGCGAAGAACGTCCACCCACGGGTGGAACCCGTTGTCCGGCTTGGATCGATGTTCACGTCATGGACCGCCCCATGTTGCGTTTCTCGGCCGCCAATCAGCCGTGCGCTTGGAGAGACTCTCCTGCCTCTCCCACATGCATCGACAGTTGCGCGCTGAACCTGAAGCTGTTGGTCCGGAGCTCTCGCTGCCGTGGATCAAAACGTGACTGGCCGGGTCCGTCTGGACCCGGCCAGTTCAGATGCAGTCAGCGGAAATCAGCCGGCTCCTTCGGCGCAGCCGAAGGAGTAGCTGAGCGAAGCTCAGCCCGCGTTTGGCCGCAGGCCAAAGGCGTAGGTAGAGCTGAACCCAGCCCGGCTCCTTCGGCGCAGCCGAAGGAGTAGCTGAGCGAAGCTCAGCCCTTTGCCTCGATGAAGGCGTCGCTGAAGTTGGTCTCGAAGTCGCCGGTGTCTTCGATCTCTTCGAGCTTCGACGTGTCGGTCGGGTAGACGATCGGGTCGTCCAGCACTTCCTGGTCGATGAACTCGACGGCTGCCTCGTTCGGGCTGGCGTAGAGGTTCCAGTTGGTGAGCTGGGCGCCGCGCTCGGCGTCGAGCAGGAAGTTGATGAAGGTGTGCGCCGTGCAGGGGTGCGGGGCGTCCTTCGGGATGGCCATGTTGTCGATCCAACGCGTGCCACCTTCTTCAGGAACGAAGTAGGTGTACTGGTCCGGGTTCTCGGCGTCGAGGAACTGGAACAGGAAGTTGCCGCTGTAGCCGTGGGCCACGGCCGAGTCGCCGGTCACGAGGAGTTCGTCGTACTGGTCCGAGTCGTAAGCGGCGACCCGATCCTTGGCGTCCTGCACGAGCTGACGGGCCTCGCCGAGCTCATCTTCGCTCGTCGTGTTCAACGAGTAGCCGAGGTACTTGAGTGCTGCGCCCATGGTCTCGCGCGGATCGTTCAACAGCGTGGCGTAGGAACCTTCGAGGTTGTACTCGGCGGCGAGCGCCGGATCGAAGATGAGACCCCAGGTTTGCGGCACGTCCTCACCGGTGACCGAGAGGTCGACGCCGAGACCGGTGGTTCCCCACTGGTAGGGCGCGGTGTACGTGGCGTCAGGGTCGTAGGGGAGGCCGGAGGCGAACTCGGCCGAGAGGTTGCTGATGTTGGGGAGCGCGTCCTTGTTGAGCGGCTGGATGTCGCCAGCTTCGATCATGATGGACACCATGTAGTCGGACGGCACGATGAAGTCGTAGCCCGAGCCGCCGGCGTTGATGATCGGCTGCATGGCCTCATTGGAGTCGTAGTTGTCCTCCGTGACCTCGACGCCGAACTCGGCCGCAAAGGCGTCCTTCAGTTCGGGGTCCATGTATTCGGTCCAGTTGTAGATGGCGAGCGGGCCGTCGGTTTGCCCGGCCTCGCACTCCGCTGCGGCTGCAGCGTCGCCGCTGTCGCTTCCGCATGCACCGGCGAGTACCGCCAATGCGCCGAGGGCGGCAAGGAGCCGCATCATTCGTTTGGTTTTCACTGTGTTCCCTCCCAGGATTCAATGGTCCAGCGAACTAGGTCACCGAGCCGCCGCGTGCCCGCTGTGCGACGAGTGACAAGACTACGAGAAGTACGGATGCGGCCAGCATCACGACCGAAACGGCGTTGATGAGTGGCGACACGCCACGGCGGATCAGTCCGAAGACGTAGACCGGCAGCGTGGTCGAGCCTGGCCCGGCGACGAACTGCGTGATGACGACGTCATCGAGCGAAAGCGTGAGTGCGAGCAGTGCGCCGCCAACGATGCCGGGAAGAATCAGCGGCAGCGTCACAAACCGAAAAGCCTGCCACCGTGATGCGTAGAGATCCTGTGCCGCTTCCTCGAGCGTTTCACTCATGCCTGCCAGGCGGGCGCGGACCACGATCGAGACGAAGCTGATGCTGAACGCGACGTGGCTCAGCGTGATCGTGGTGAACCCCTTGGTGACCTGCAGGCCGATGATGTCGTCGAGGCTGGTGAAGAAGATGAGCATCATCACCGCCATCGTCACGTCCGGGATGATGACGGGAAGGTAGAGCAGCGCGTCGAAGATTCGGTTGCCCCGGAACCGGAAGCGTTCGAGCGACAACGCGGCCATCGTGCCGAGCACGACGGACAAGAGTGTGGAGATCAGCGCCACACGAAGGGAGACCGAGAGCGCATTCTGCACCTCGTCGTTCTGGCCGAACGCCCGGTACCAGTCGAGGGTGAAGCCACCCCAGCGTCCGACCAGTTGGTCGTCGCTGAAGGAGTAGAGGATGAGCAGCGCAATCGGCGCGTAGAAGAAGACGTAGACCAGCACGGCGTTCAGGCTGAGTACCCAACGCGTGTTGCCACGGAGTTGCTGTGCGTTGCCGGCCATCAGAGGGTCCTCCCGCCCTTGCGGAAGTACACGAGGGTGGCCGCGAGCATGACGACCATGAGCACCGTGGAAACCGATGCGCCGACCGGCCAGTTTCGGGCGGTGAGGAACTGCGTGACGATGTAGCTGCCGAGCAGGGTGGTCTTTGCCCCGCCGAGAATCTCGGGTGTCACGTACGCGCCAAGGCTCGGGATGAACACGAGGATCGAACCGGCGATGACACCGGGAAGCGACAGCGGGAAGGTGACGCTGCGGAAGGTCTGCAGCCCCGTCGCACCAAGATCGCGGCTCGCCTCGATGAGGCTCCAGTCCATGCGTTCGATCGATGCGTAGAGCGGCAGGATCATGAAGGGGAGGAAGCCGTAGACGAGGCCGAGCACGACGGCGGTCGGCGTGAACAGGATCGTCGTCTCCCCCAGCCCGATGGTCTCGGTGAGTCGGGAGACCGGGCCGTCGTTGCCCAGCAGCACTCGCCAGGCGTAGTTGCGGACGAGGAAGTTGGACCAGAACGGGATCATGACGAAGACGAGCATGAGGTTGCGGACGACTTGCGAGCGTGTCGCCAGGAAGTAGGCGAAGGGATACGCGAACAGCAGGCAGATGACCGTCGTGATGATGGCCAACCAGAGCGAACGGAAGAGGATGTCTCGCACGATGGGCTCGCCGAGCTTCGCGTAGGCCTCGAGGTTCCAGCCGGAGAGGTCGGTGCCGCCGAAGCGGTTGCGGGTTGCGAACGAGTAGACGACGACGATGATCAGTGGCAGCGCAAAGAACAGGATGAGGTAGACGTAGGCCGGCAACGCCATGAGCAGGCCGCGACGGCGCTTGTTGCGCTCGTTCGCAACCTCGAACTCCGGTGTCGCCGCGGCGGTCATTCGGCCACCACCGCCACCGCACCGGGTTCCCAGGTGACCCGTACGGCGTCGCCGGCGGTGAGCCGGTCGGCGTTCGGACGGTTCTCGTCCCGAACCTCGACTTCCATCCAGTCGAGGGCGACCCGATAGACGAGCGCATTGCCGAGATACGTGATGCCGGCCACGGTTCCGTCGATTCCGGCACCATCGCTCGGGGCGATGTCTCGTGGTGCGAGCTTGGCTCGCTCGGGGCGGAGGCTGAGTGCGACCTTGGTTCCGGCCGCGTGATCCGACGCCGCCGCAACCCGGGTGCCGTTCTCCAGCACCACGGTCATGGCGTCGGCGACGGTGCCCTCGAGCAGGTTGGTCTGGCCGATGAAGTCGGCGACGAAACGGTTGGCCGGACGTTCGTAGATTTCTTCCGGCGTGCCGACCTGGAGGAGCTTGCCCTGGTCCATGACGGCGATCCGGTCGCTCATCGTGAGCGCCTCTTCCTGATCGTGGGTGACGAACACGAAGCTGACGCCGAGATCCCGTTGCAGCGACTTCAGCTCTCCCTGCATCTCCTGTCGGAGCTTCAGGTCGAGGGCACCGAGCGGTTCGTCCAGCAGGAGCACCTTGGGTTCATTCACGAGCGCACGAGCGAGCGCAACTCGTTGCTGCTGTCCGCCGGAGAGCTGGTTCGGGCGGCGCTTCTCCATGCCGCCGAGCTGCACGAGCTCGATCGCTGCGAGCGCCCGTTGCGTGGCCTCCTGTTTGGCGACGCCCTTCATCTTCAATCCGAAGCCCACGTTCTCGAGCAGGTTCATGTGCGGGAACAGGGCGTAGTTCTGGAACACGGTGTTGACCGGCCGCTTGTTCGGCGGGAGTGTGCCGACCTCCTCGCCGAAGATCTGCAGGCTGCCTTCCGTTGGGAATTCCAGGCCGGCGATCATGCGAAGCGTGGTCGTCTTGCCGCAGCCGGATGGCCCGAGCATGGCGAAGAACTCGCCATCGGCGATGGTCAGATCGATGTCGTCCACGGCGACGACGTCGTCGAACCGCTTCGTGACACCTGTGATTTCGACCGCTGCTGTCATCGGGTCCCCTTGGTACGGGTCACATCGTCCCCCAGTCATAACTCTGTTTCACAATTCGGAGGTAGGTCAGGGTCTCCACATTTCGCACTCCGGAAACACTTCGGATCCTCGTGTCGATCACCTCGAGCAGATGCTCGG
Source organism: uncultured Acidimicrobiales bacterium (assembly GCA_937969565.1). GTDB lineage: Bacteria > Actinomycetota > Acidimicrobiia > Acidimicrobiales > SHLQ01 > SHLQ01. The sequence continues at coordinate 9,318 of CALBVR010000365.1, forward strand.
CGTCGGTGCAGACCACTTCGGCGAGGATGTCGTGGCGTCCGGTGGTGATGACGACGTACTCCAACTCGTTGATCTGACTCAGCTTCTCGGCGGTGGCGGTGATGTCGGATTCGACGTTGATGCCGAGCATCGCCTGGTACCCGTAGCCGAGTGCGATCGGGTCCGTGACGGCCACGATGCTGACGACACCGCGTTCGGTCAGACGGTTGACCCGTTGGCGTGTGGCCGCTTCGGAGAGGCCGACGAGCGGGGCCAGTTGTGAGTACGGCATCCGACCGTCGACCTGGAGCTCGCGGATGATGGCCTTGTCGATCTCGTCGAGATCGACGTGCGGCGAGGGGCTTCGGTCGGGTGAGGTGATGCTCATCCGTCGAACTTCTGCATCTCGACCATCGCCTCGGTGAGGGTCTGGTGGATGATGCGGGTCATCTCGTCGATCTGTTCGGGGCCGGCGATGATGGGCGGCGACAGCTGGATGACGGGTTCACCGCGGCTGTCGGCCCGACACAGCAACCCGAGCTCGGCCAGGCGGAGCGACAGGAAGCCACGCAGGAGGTGCTCGGCTTCGGCCTCCGAGAAGGCGATCCCCTTGTCGGCGTCCTTCATCAGCTCGATGCCGTAGAAGTAGCCCTTGCCGCGGACGTCGCTGACGATCGGAAGGTCGGCGAGGGTGTCGAGCGAGGAGCGGAAGAGGTCCTGGTTGTCGAGCACGTTCTGGTTCAGGTTCTCGTTCTCCATGATGTCGAGGTTGGCGAGCGCGACCGCGCAGCTGACCGGGTGCCCGGCGAACGTGAATCCGTGCAGGAACATCTTGTCGGTGTTCGCGAATGGCTCGGCGACCTTGTCGCTGACGAGCACGGCGCCGAGCGGTGAGTGGCCCGAGGTGAGTCCCTTGGCGGTGGTGATGATGTCGGCCTGGTAGCCGAGGGCCTGCGATCCGAACATGTGGCCGAGTCGGCCGAATGCGCAGATCACTTCGTCGGATACGAGGAGCACGCCGTACTTGTCGCAGATCTCGCGGACACGTTCGAAGTAGCCGTCGGGGGGAACGAAGCAACCGCCCGCGTTCTGCACCGGCTCGAGGAAGACGGCGGCGATCGTGTTCGGATCGTTGTCGATGATGCACTGTTCGATCTCGTTCGCGGCCGCGATGCCGAGGAGGTCGGGGTCGCCGTCGTACGTGGCCTTGAAGTCCTGCGTGTTGCCGACTTTGAGGGCACCGGGAACGAGTGGGAGGAAGGGCGTCTTGGCGTAGTCGAGTCCGGTGATGGAGAGCGCCCCCATCGTCGTGCCGTGGTACGCGAGGTTGCGGCTGATGACCTTGATGCGGTCGGGCTCGTCGCGCATCTTGAAGTACTGACGGGCGAGCTTGAATGCGGATTCGACCGATTCGCTTCCGCCGCTGGTGAAGAAGACGCGGTTCAGGTTGCCGGGGGAGAGGTCGGACAGGCGCTTGGCGAGCTGCACGGCCTTCGGGTGGGCGTAGGTCCAGATCGGAAAGAAGCCGAGTGTCTGCATCTGCTCGGCGGCTGCCTCGGCGAGTTCCGTGCGGCCGTACCCGACCTGCGTCGTGTAGAGACCGGCCAGTCCATCGAGGTAGCGGTTGCCGTGGTTGTCCCAGACGTAGCAGCCCTGGCCGCGCTCGATGATCGGCATGCCGTCGACACTGCGGCCGAGGGCGGAGAAGTGGCCCCAGAGGTGCCGGTCTGCGTCGGCATCGAGGCCGGTGGGCGCTGGGGAAGTCAGCGGGTCGCGTTGGAGGCTCATGGCAACGGATTCAACACCACGACGCCCGTCTTGGCAACCGTATCCGTTGTGAACAGTTGAAGTCGGCGGCCGGAGTCGTCATGATTGCAGCCATGAAACGTCCTCCAATTCGCGTGCTCGACGTTGCCGGTTCTCCCGAGGAGATGGGGAACACCCACGGATCGGCGTTCGCCGAGGAGATCCGCCACTACACCGAGGAACGGGTCGAGCTCGTCATGTCCGGTCGATGGAGCGGCGGTCCGATGTCTCGCTCGGATGTGCTCGATCTCGCCCAGACGATGGTGATCCCACACGAGAAGCACTCGCCTGCGTTGGCGGCCGAGATGCATGCGATGGCCAAGGCGGCCGGGATCACGTCGGCTGAAGCGATCGTGGTCGGCGGCTTCACGGACTTCGTCGACACGGTTCGGGCGACGGTTGGCGGAGCACATCCGGCGACGGTGGTCGAGGACGACTGCACCGCGTTCATCGTCCCGGACGGGCGAGCCGTCGACGGAAACGGTCTGTTCGCCCAGACCTGGGACATGCACGACACGGCGACCGAGCACGTGATCCTGTTGCGGGTCAACCCGACGGACGGTCCGGCGTCGCTGATTTTCACGACGTGCGGCGCGCTCGGCCAGATGGGCATGAGCGAGTCCGGCGTGTGCGTTGGCATCAACAACCTGACCGCAACCGATGGCGTCGCCGGCGTCACCTGGCCCCAGGTGGTCCGCGAGGCGATCAACCAACCCTCGGCGCAGCGAGCGAAGGACGCCGTGCTCGGCGCGGACCTCGCCGGCGGCCACAACTTCTCCGTGTTCGACGCGGATGGGTTCGGCTACTCGATCGAGGCGATGCCCAGCGCCCGCCCGTTCGACCGGCTCGGCGCCGACGCGCTGGTGCACACGAACCACACACTCTCGGATGCGACGACCGCGGTGCAGGGCCCGCGGGATGAAACCATGCAAGCGTCGTCGATGCGTCGCCTCGAGGTCGCACGGGAGTTTCTCGACCGCGAAGACCTCGACGTCGACGACATGATGGCGCTCACCCGAGACCCCGAGGCGGTCTGTCAGGTGGCGCAGGATCCCTATCGGGTCGAGTCGTCCGGCGCCGTCGTCATGCGCCCGAGAACCCGGGACTTCTGGGCGTGCTGGGGACTCCCAAGCCACAACGAGTTCGAGAAGATCGACTTCGCATGAACGAACTGCGATACGAGCACATCACGGTGGACCGGGCTGAAGAGCTTGCGGCCATCGAGCATTCAGTCTTCACGACCATCGACTCGAGCGACCTCTACGACGCCGACGGCATCGCGAAGCTGGCTGCCAACTTCCCCGAGGGAAACTTCATGGTCCTCGACGGCGATCGCGCCATCGGCATGGGTCTCGGACTGCTGGTCGACTTCGACCTGGAGTCGCCCGACCACACCCTCTCCGAGATCGCCGGGGACGACGGAGCGAGCGCTCATGACGCCAATCACCACTGGTACTACGGCACCAGCATTGCGGTGTTCCCCGAGTATCGCGGTCGAGGCATCGGACGACGGCTCTACGAGCTTCGCAAGCAGTGTGTTCGCGATCTTGGCAAGCGCGGCATCGTCGCCGGGGGGGTCCTGCCCGGGTACGCCGACCACAAGGACGAGCTGACCGCAGACGAGTACATCGATCGGGTCAAGGCCGGTGAGCTGTACGACCCGACGCTCACCTTCCAGATCGAGAACGGGTTCGAAGCCCACCATGCCCTTCCCGGATATCTGGCGGACGAGTCCGTCGACGGCAATTCGGTGCTCATCGTGTGGCACAACCCCGATCTCGCGGACGGCGGCGACGTCGGATGAGCGGCGACCCCAGCGCTCCGTATCGCGCGCTGTCGCTCTGGCTCGACCAGTTCGACGGCGACCTCGCCCCGCAGAACCCCATTCGGAAGGACACGTCCGCGGACGTCGCCATCATCGGCGGCGGGTTCACCGGGCTGTGGACCGCCTGGTACCTGACCGAACGGAACCCCGACCTCCGCATCGTCGTCCTCGAAAAGGACATCTGCGGGTTCGGGGCATCGGGCCGCAACGGTGGGTGGTGTGTCGGCGAACTGGTCGCCGGTGTCGACACGTTTGCGAAGGACAGCTCGCACGCCGACGCGATGCGACTGGCCCGATCGGTGTTCGACGCGGTGGATGAAGTCGGCCGGGTCACTCGGGCCGAAGGCATCGACTGCGGGTATGAAAAGGGCGGCACGGTCTACCTCGCCCGCAACGCTCCGCAGGAGAAGCGTCAGCGGGAACTGATCGAGGCTGAGCGGGCGCACGGGTTCACCGAGGACGAGATTCGGCTCCTGACTGCCGACGAGGCGACAGCCAGGGTCAACGCCACTGACGTCCGAAGCGGCATCCACTTCGCGGCCACCGCAGCGCTCGATCCGGCCCGACTCGTCCGGGGGCTGGCCGACGCGTGTCGCGCCCGCGGCGTGGAGATTCACGAACAGTCGCCGGTGATCGCCATGGAGCCGGGGCGTGTCGTCACGACCCGGTCGACGGTCCGATCTCCGGTGATCGTCCGCGGCACGGAGGGCTATACGCGCAACCTGCCCGGGCATCGGCGTTCGATGGTGCCCCTCTACTCGCTGATGATCGCCACCGAACCGCTCGACGATTCCGTCTTCGACGAGATCGGTCTCGACGGTCGGCCCACCTTTGCCGACGGTCGCTATGCCGTCATCTACGGTCAGCGCACCGAGGACAACCGGATCGCCTTCGGTGGGCGAGGTGTGCCGTACGTGTTCGGCTCGCGAATCACTCCGAAGGTCGAGCGGCACGTTCCGACCCACGATCTGGTTGAACGCACACTCGTCGAGTTGTTCCCGGCGCTTGCCGACGCCCGGATCACGCATCGGTGGGGAGGCGTCCTCGGGGCACCGCGGAACTTCGCCCCATCGGTCAACTTCAACCGGGCGACGGGCATGGCTGACGCCGGCGGGTACGTCGGCGAGGGCGTGGCGCCCTCGAATCTTGCGGGCCGAACTCTGGCCGATCTGATCGTGGGTGACGACAGCGATCGCACGACCCTGCCGTGGGTGAACCGACCATCGAGGAAGTGGGAGCCCGAGCCGCTCCGGTTCCTCGGTGTCTGGGGCACCCGACGCGTCATGTTCGCGGCGGACCAGAAGGAGTACGCCACCGACGAGGAATCGAAGGCCGGACTGCTGGCCAGCCGACTCCTCTGAGAGTGACATCCGGCCGCACATCGTCGTCGATGCCTGCGATCTTGTAAACAAGGGGCGTGACGGCGCCCACACTGAACCCCGACGATGTCATCATCGTCGGCAACTTCTCGGATGACCCCTTTGCGATCGACGTTGCGTTTGCCTTCGGTCAGTCCGAAGACATCGCCGATCTGATCAGCATCAAGACGTTTGCGAACACGGAGTTCTGTCCGCGGTTCATCAACGATGAACAGGACATGAGTGCCATCGGCGATCAGCTTCGCGGCCGGACCGTCGTCATCGTGAGCACGACCAACCGGATCATGTCTCGCAACAATCTGGCGATGCGGAACCTGCTCATCGCTCGCGCCGCCAAGGACAACGGTGCCGCTGCCGTCGTGCTGGTCGAGCCGGACCTTTTCTACAGCGCCCAGGACCGCGGCCCCGGGCCCGACCATGGGACCACCGCGTTCGAGCGGGACGAGGCGGACCGCAAGAAGTTCGACGGCCAGCCGTTCTCGGCGCGACTGTACGCAGAGATGCTGCACCTCGCTGGCGTCGATCGTGTGGTCACGGTGCACAACCACTCGACGTCGGTTCAGGCCGAGTTCACCCGCGTGTTCGAGGGGCGCTTCCACAACCTGATCCCGTACGACGTCTACGCCGACTACCTCCGTGAGTCGAACATCATCGACTACGGCTCCGACGGCGATGGCCTCGCACTCTGTGCCCCGGACAAGGGGGCTCGGGACTTCGTCAAGGAGATGTACAACCGGCTCGGGCTCACCAAGGCCAAGTTCATCATGTTGGACAAGGAGCGGTCCGGCGAGCGTGAAGTCGAAATCACCCTGCACCCGGACTCTGACATGACGTTCGAAGAGATCCGCGGTCACGACATCGTGCTCTTCGACGACATGGTGCGTACCGGATCCACCGTGGTCAGTTCGTGCGAGTTCATCCAGCAGGTCGAGCCGAAGCGCGTCGTCTTTGCGGTGACGCACTTCTACGCCAGCGACGAGGGCCGGGAGAAGATGGCGAATCCGGCCATCAACGAAATCCTGACGCTGAACACCCTGCCGACCGTGCTGAACCGCGACGTCCAGGGCCGCCTTCGCAAGAAGATGGTCGTGCTGAAGATCGAGATCTGGCTGGCGCGCCGTCTGTGTGAGATTCTCGGCCTCCCGCACCCACAGGACACCGGCGGGTATCGCATCGACATGTCCTCGAAAAACCCGCGCTTCAAGCGCAAGATCTACTCGAACGATCAGCTGGCGGAGCTGCGCGACTAGCTCAACGGTTCCGCAGGACCATCCCGATTCCCCCGGTCACGTTGCCCTGGTGTCCGAGCCCGATTCGGGTCCAGAGTTCGACCGGGTCGCCGGGGCGAGGCGTCGCCGGAGGAGCCCAGGTGTGTTCGACGGTGAAGCCCGCGCGTTCCGCCGTGGACTGGAGCGTCGCCTCGGTGAAGTAGCTCACGTGTTTCGGCGAGATGATCGTCCACTTCGTGCCGTGGTGCACGAACTCCGTCGACGCGAGGTTCGG
>CALBVR010000366.1 GCA_937969565.1 uncultured Acidimicrobiales bacterium
TTCGTCAAGGCCTACAAGGGCCTCACCTTCATCAGTCGCTGACTCGGGTCAGTCGCACTTCTCGGTCGGGCTGTCGTGCGTGTCGCCGTTCGGGAGGGCGGTGCCGGCGGCGTAGCAGTTGCCGTGGAGGAACAGCGTGGCGTTCGTGTCGGTGGCGAACCGATCCGCAAAGGTCGGGATCGGACCGGTGAAGAGGTTGCCGTGGAGGAACAACAGCGTCAGGTTGTCCAGCTCGGCCAGTGATGCGGGGACGCTTCCGGACAGACCGTCAACGACCGTGCCGTCCACGGCCACGACGTTCTCGTGCAGGTCGATCGCCGTGGCCTTGGTGAAGGCATCGAAGACGTCGGGCAGTTCCCCGGTCATGCCGATCTGGCTGAGGTAGAGAGCGTCGACGTGTCCATCGGCGCAGACCACGCCGATCCAATCGCAGGGATCCTCGGTGGTCGTCCAGTTGGCTGCTTCGCTCGTTCCGGCACCTTCGTTGACGAAGACCCAGTTGGCCCCACCGTTCGCCTCGTAGATTGCGACCAGCGCACGGCACTCGGCAACCGGAATGCTGCCGGTGACGACACGGTCGCCGAATCGGCACTCTTCGGGAGTGGGAGCGGGAGCAGGAGCAGCTACGGCCGAGCACTCGTTCCATCCCGGGTCGACCTCGTCCAGCCAGGTGGCGAGCTGCGCAAACGTTGCGCTCAGGCAGTTGTTGCCACCCTCGCCGTCCGAGAATCGCAGGTCGATGTCACGGCCGGGCATTCCGGAGAGGGCATCGGTGATGTCTCCCGTCAGCTGGTTGGCGTCCAGCCACAGCGTCTCGATCGAGCGCAGGTCCTTCAGGGTGTGGGGAATGGAGGTGAACCCGTTCCAACCGAGGTCGAGGACGTACAGCTCGTCGAGCTCGGCGATCTCCGCCGGGACGGCACCCGTGAGCCCGCTCCAGGGCAGGGCGAGGTATTCCAGTCCTTCGAAATCACCGATCTCCGGGGGCAGGTGGCCGCCGCCGGTGCCGGGGTTGAAGTAGGTGAAGTCGATCATCTGCACGTGACCGGCCTCGCACCAGATGCCGTACCAGCCCTGGCAGGGATCGGTGGCCGTCACCCAGTCACCTCGGTGATGCCAATCGGGTCCATTCAATGCGTGCCAGAGTTTCTCGAGTGCGACGCACTCCTCGGTGACCAGCTCGGTCTGGACGGCTTCGCCGGCGAAGGTGCAGGTGTTGACGGGAACGGCGTCGGGCTCGACGTCCTGCGCAGCGGCAGGGCCGGCGAGGGCGATCACGGAGGCGACGGTGATGCCGACGGCGGCGGCGATCTTGCGGATCGGGTTCTTGGCGGCGGTGGTGGTGCTCATTGGGTTTTCCTTCTCGTGTGGGTTGACGCTTCGTTGCGACACAGGTGAAGGTACGGGCCCAAAAACCCCCGACGATCGGGGCGAACCCCCATAACCACCCCTACCGACGGGGCCGGTGTGACGGCGGACAACAGGGCCCGTCACATCGGCGGAAACGATTGAAAACACGGCGTCTTTTGACCCGCCGATCGATGGCGGTGCGGGCTACTCTTCGGCCATGGATCGTGACCTGAAACGCTGCCTCGGACAGATGATGAAGGGCGTCCAGGTCGTGGCGTCGAAGGACGACGAGGGCCTGACCCGTGCCTACTGCTCCCACTGGGTGATGCAGGTGTCGTTCGAGGAGCCGATCATGTTGGCGTCGATCTCGCCGAAGCACGACACCCACGCGGTGATCGAGCAGTCCGGGTGGTTCACGGTGTCGAATCTGGCCGCAGACCAGGTCGACATCGGCCAGTACTTCTCCTACCCGGGACGCAAGTTCAAGTACATCGCTCCGGAGTATCTGACCGAGGTCGATGGCTGGCCGGTCGTTCCCGACTGCATCTCCTGGGTGAAGTGCGATGTGCTCGAGAAGCTGCCGACCCAGCTCGACCACGACCTGTTCCTGGCCCGGGTCAGTGAGTTCGGGGAAGGCCGCTTGGGTGAGGACGCGCTGCTCTACTCCTCACGACACGGCTGGCGCCGCAGCGGAGAGAAGGCCCGTGAGCCGGGCCGCTCCGTCCGAGACGAACTGCTTGAACGACTCGCCGAATCCGAAGCCGGCGACTGATCTGTGAAGCGCTGGGTGCCGCAACGGCACCCCATCCTTCACAGATCCGGGCGTGCGTCAGTTCATTCGGGCCCAGAGGTCCCCGGCTGCGGGGTCGTCCGGATCGAGTTCTTCACGGAGGCGGGCGGCCACGTCCCAGCGGCCACGGGCTTCAGCCATCCCGATCACCAGCCGACGCTCGGACGGGGGCCCCGGAAGCGCGGCCCGGAGATCGATCAGCGGGTCGAGCATGCGCGCATCGCGCTCGGCGAGACTGCGAGTCAGGTTGTTGAGCACCCGGGACAACATCGACTGCGCGGTCACCGGACGGAGGACCTCCGGGTCGAACGGCACGTTCGGGCCGAACAGCTGACGAAATCGTTGCTCGGCCGTGGCGAGGTCGAGGGAGACACCGCCGGCGAATGGATCGAGGAACTGGTCGGGCTCTCCGTCGACTCCCACGAGGAAGTGACCGGGCATGCCGACGCCGTGGAGCCCGACGCCACAGCGCCGTCCGACCGCAAGCAGTACGGCGGCCAGCGTGATCGGCATGCCGATGCGCCGCATGATCACCGCGTCGAGAAACGAGTTCTCCGGCGCGTGGTAGTCGTCGACATCGCCGGCGAATCCGGCCGGTCCGAAGAGGTGCGCGGCGACGCCCGTCGGGGTGTGGTCGTCGATCTGGAGCGCCAGATGGTCGAGGGCCGCCAACGACACCGCCGTCGGCGGTGGGTTCGGTCGCAGTACCGCCGACATCCCCAACAGGAGGTCTTCGATCGTCGGGTCGGTTTCGGCGTGCAGCGCCAGCAGCTGCTCGAGCGGGGTCACTTCCCTGTGTTCGACTCGGCGAGCGCCGCCTTGTCGATCGCCCAGAGCTGCTTGTGCGTCTGCCAGACCAGAGCGATCATCACGATCACATTGAGCGCGAGCACGAGCGGCACGCCCCACCAGAACACGGTGTTGCCGGTGAAGAACACGAGCGTGTTGAGAGCGATGTATCCGATCCGGATCTCTGTCGGCCCGATGCCATGGTGCGCAATCTGAAATTGGTTGGTGGCCGCAAACGAGAGAAACGACAGCGCCATCATCGCCATCGTGACGAGCAGGAGAAGCGAGAAGAGGAAGCCGGTGCCGCCGGGAGCCAGGAAGCTGTAGGCGATCACGACGCTGCCGGCGAAGAGGGTGTCGAGGAAGTGATCCATGAAGTAGCCCCACTTCACCAACCCCTCGCCGCGGGTCCGCCCGAGGGTTCCGTCGAAGCTGTCCGTGAGCCACTGTCCGAAGACCATCACCGACATGGCGTGAAGCCAGACGTTGTCGTCGGCGGCGAGCCAGCCGAAGAACACCATGCCGACCGACCAGAGGATGGTCATCAACGTGAGCTGCCAGGACCGGAGCCATTGCGGCAGCTTGGGGACGGCCCAGTCGATGAAGCGTCGTTCGACCGGACCGAGGAACGACTGGCCGTGCTTCTTGTCTCCGCCGAATGGCTCGCTCACGGCCTCCATATTGGCGGACGTCGGCTCACGACCGGGGGACACGCTCGCCATCTACAAAGCGCCTTGACCCGATTTCGGAAAGTTTGGATCGTTGTGTCGAAATGGTCCGGCCTGCTACGACGTAACCAGTCGAACGGCCCACCGGGGCCGTGCCCGACAACCTCGGCTCACACCGAGAGAAGAGAGAAGTTCCCATGCAGGTCATGATGCTCATTCAGGAAACCCCCGAGGACTTTGCGGATCGCAATGGACCGGCCGCCGAAGCGTATTGGGGCAAGTGGATGGCGTTCAGCGCCGCGTGCGGCGACAAGGTCGTCGGCGGCAACATCCTCGGCGATGGGTCGACCGGGGTGACGATCACCGTGCGCGACGGCGAGCGTCAGATCCAGGATGGTCCGTTCGCAGACAGCAAGGAGTCGCTCGGCGGCTACATGATCTTCGAGGTCGACTCGATGGACGAAGCGATCGAGCTTGCGTCGAACTGCCCGGCGGCCGCCTCGGCCCACGTGGAGCTGCGGCCGACCGTCGACATGAGTGCCGGCTGACGTGCGCCCGGTCGACCAGGCCTCCCCGGCGGAGGAGGTGGAGCTGGCTGCACGCGAATCGTACGGCCGGCTCCTCGCCTGGTTGACCTCTCGGTGTGGGTCGATCTCGATGGCAGAAGACGCGCTTGCCGATGCCCTCTCCGAGGCGGTTCGCCGCTGGCCCGAGGTCGGCGTGCCGGACAACACCGAGGCCTGGCTGTTGACGGTGGCTCGCCGTCGCCTGATCGATGAACAGCGTCGACAGGGTCGGCGAGCGGATGCCGAGACGAAGCTGCGAACGGCCGAACAGATTCGGCTCACGGTTTCGGCATCGGAGGCGGCCGAGTCTCCGCTCGGCTCGGGCGTTCCCGATCGCCGGCTCGAGCTGCTCTTCACCTGTGCCCACCCCGAGGTTGATCCGGCGATGCGGACGCCGTTGATGCTGCAGACCGTGCTCGGGCTGACGGCGGAACAGATCGGTTCGGCGATGCTCGTTGCACCGAAGACGATCGGTCAGCGACTTGTCCGGGTGAAGCGTCGCATCGCTCGGGACGGGCTCCCGTTCGAGATCCCGCCGGAAGACGAGTTGCCCGAGCGACTGAGCCATGTCCTCGATGCTGTCTATGCCGCCTACGGCGTCGGGTACGACGATGCGAACGATGCGGCCAGCGCCGCAGCCGGGCTTGCCGGCGAAGCCATCTGGTTGGCGGCGCTTCTCGTGCAATTGCTGCCGGAACACGCCGAACCGAAGGGCCTGTACGCCCTGCTGTGTCTCAGCGAGGCTCGTCGTCCAGCGCGCCGGGACGTCGACGGACGCTTCGTGCCGCTGGAGGAGCAGGACACCACGATGTGGAACCACGACCTCATCGAGTCCGGAGAGATCGCGTTGTGGCGGGCTGCGCAGCAGGGGCAGTCCGGCCGGTTCCAGATCGAGGCGTCGATCCAATCGATGCACGCGCATCGCGCCCGAACCGGTGTGACCGAGTGGGTCAGGATCGGTGAGGCCTATCGGCTGTTGCTGAGCGTTTCGCCATCGCTCGGCGCTGCGATCGGCTATGCGGCGGCGCTCGGACGATCTGGTCGGGCAGCGGAGGGGCTGACGGTGCTGGATGGGCTCGATGGCGACCGGGTCGAGCGGCATCAGCCCTATTGGGCGGTGCGGGCCTGGCTCGTGGCCATGGCGGGCGGGGACGCAACCACCGCCTACGACAGGGCGGTCGGCCTCACGGCGGACGACGCTGTCCGCAGCTGGCTGCTCGAGCAGCGAGCGGCGACCTGAACCAATGCCGACCGAACAACGCAGATCGTTCGATTTTCGGGTTTTCCACTACTTTTCGTGAGCACTGGGGCGGTGTACTCTCGCGCGATTGCCGAACGCGGAATCGTGAGTGCGTGAGTCAGGGTAGAACACAGCGAATCACCGGGACTGTTGTTGCCGCCCTTGTCGCGCTCGCAATTGCGATTCTGGTGTTCCGGCCCGGCGACCGCGGCTCGGCCGGCACCGATCTGGCGGACCCCTTCGGCTGGATCGAACATGGGCTCGAAGGCGAGTTGTTGCAGGTCAACAACGCCACCGGTGAGATCATCCAACGGCTCACGGTCGGCGAGGCCGGCGACGACTTCTCGGCGATGTCGCATGGCGATGGTGCCGTGGTCTGGAACCGAAACTCCGGGCAGCTCCGCACGGTGGACCCCGTCGCCTCGGAGCTGAGCGCACCGCTACCGCTCGAACTGGACCCGGCACAGGACCTGATGGATGTTCAGGTCTTCGGTGGAGCGAACTTCGACGATGACGTCATCGTGCTCGGTGACGACCGTGTGGTGCGCCTCGATCCAGCGACCGGGCTGGCGACCCCCGTCTTCACTCCCGCTGGTTCTCGAAGCGCGGTCATCGACGCGGAAGGCCGCTTCGTCGATCTTGCGCCCGAGGGCGAGACGATTCGCTCGCTGACCCAGGACGGGCTCGTGCCGATCGGGGCCGTGCCACCGCCGGTTCCCGGCATCGAGACGCCACCAACGCTCGTCGAGGCGTCCGAGCGCCTCTTCACCGTCGACCCGGCCCGACTCGCCGTGCGCGAAGTGCTGCCGAACGGCGCGACGGCGCCGGCGAACTGCATGACCACGGCTGGCACGCTGACGGCCGGCTCATCCGACGGTCCGGGAACCGTTCCCCGAATCGTGGCCCTCGACCCCGACACCGCCGTCGTCAGCGTCAGCGAGCCGCTGTCGGCCACGTGCTACCAGCTCGAGTTGGACAGCGACTCGAAGGACTACGGACTTCCCGTGGTGCTCGACGGCATCGCCTACCTGCCGAACTTCGGGAACGGCCGGATCGAAGTCGTCGATCTGGCGGCCCGTTCGATCGTTCGGAACGTCCCCTTCGCCACCTCGCCCGGTGATCCATTCGAGCTGGAGGTCTTCGGTCGGGTCGTCTGGGCGAACGAGCGTCAGGGTCCGTTGGCCGGCATCGTCACAGCGGCGGGCCTCACGACGATTCCGAAGGTCGAATCCGTCCGTTTGTCTCTGCCCTCGACCGGCGACGATGGCGATGATCCGAGCGCGTTTGCCATCGCCACCCCCGACGGCGGCGCCGACGGTCAGACCGTCGAGAGCGATGGTGCCGGCTCCGACGAGGGAAACCCGTTCGATGGTGACGCCCAGATCGTCGATGCCGAGGTGCTTGGAGTCAACATCGAAGTCGAGGTTGAAGCGGAGGAAGATCCGGCGGTCGCCGTCCCGAACGACGAGGCGCTTCTTGCGAACTTCCGGGTCTCTTCCTCGCGAGCCACGGTCGGTGAACCGGTGCGCTTCGTCGACGCGTCGGTCGGTGACCCGGTGGCCTGGATCTGGGACTTCGGCGATGGCGGTGGCGGCGACGGTCCCGAGATCGACCACACGTGGGTGGAGGAGGGCGTGTACCGGGTCCAGCTCACCGTGTTCGACGCCGACGGCAACGAGTCCTCGCAGTCGACCGAGATCGTTGTCATCAGCGACGATGTCGAGCTTCCCCCCGTCGCCGATTTCACGTTCGATCGAAGCACGATTGAAGCGGGCGAGTCCGTGTCCTTCGTCAGCCAGACGACGGGTGAACCGACGTCCTTGGTCTGGGACTTCGGGGACGGCGGCAGTGCTGAGGGCACCGGAGCGGTGCACCGATTCACCCGGCCCGGGGCGTACCTCGTGACGCTGACGGCAACGAACGACGCCGGCTCGACGTCGGCGAGCACGACCATCACGGTGGTGGAGGCGGTCGTGCCGCCGGTTGCATCGATTGGTCGCGTCGCATCAACGGTGGTCGAGGTCGGCCAGACGCTCACGTTCACGAGCACCTCGAGCAACGATCCCACGACGCTTCGCTGGGATTTCGGCGATGGGGCCCGTGTCTCTGGATCCACGGCGCGGCACTCCTGGACCGCCCCCGGCGTCTACCGCGTTCGGCTGACCGTTTCGAACAGCGCGGGCACCGACGACGCCGTCATCGACATCACCGTCGAACCTGCGCTCGAGCCCCCCATTGCGCGGTTGGCGCAATCGTCGAGCGAGGTTGTCGCCGGTGATCTCATTCGCTTCAGCAGCCTGTCGGTCAACGAACCGGCCCGCCTGGTGTGGAACTTCGGCGACGGGAACACGGCCCGCGGGGTCGAGGTCAGCCATCGCTGGGCAGAGGCTGGCACCTACACGGTCACGCTTCGAGCGATCAACGCTGCCGGCGACGACCGCATCAGCACGACCGTGACCATTCGGGAACCGGTTGCACCTCCGATCGCCGGCTTCGGTCTCGACATGTCGGAGGCGGGCATCGGCGAAGCGATTCAGTTCACCGACGCATCAACACCGGAGCCGACCGAGTGGTTGTGGGACTTCGGCGACGGCACAACCTCCACCTCTCGCAACCCGACCCACAGTTGGTCGGAAGCCGGCACGTACATCGTGAAGGTGACCGCGTCGAACGAGGGTGGATCGAGTTCGGCCCAGCTCCCCGTCACGATCTTTGCCGAACCGATTGCCCGCTTCGAATGGTCGGCTGATGGCACGACCGTTTCCTTCGTGGACCGCTCCTCGAGTCGCCCGAACGCCTGGCTGTGGGACTTCGGCGACGGTGATCGATCCCGCCAGCAGAATCCCGAGCATCGGTTCGATCCGGGGGAGTACACCGTCACGCTCATCGCCGCCAACAATGTGGGTGAGAGCGAGCCGTTCACGGCAACGGTGGTCGTTGTCGAAGCGCCCGACGCCCGCTTCAGCTGCCGAGCCGACAACTTCCGACTGAACTGTGATGGCAGTGGCTCCGACGGCGCCGACTCCTACCGGTGGACCGCGCCGGATGCGATCTGGACCGCCGGCTTGAACTCCGCCACCCCGACCTTCATCTTTGCGGACGATGGTCGCTACGAGGTCACGCTTCGGGTGACGAATGCTGCGGGAGAGTCCGACGATCGAACGAAGCTGACCACCCGGGTCGACGGTGGTGCACCAGCCGAGGTGCGCTCGGTCGAGGTGGAGAGCAGTCGCAACGGAACCGTGGAGTTGCTGGCGCGGGTCCGCAACAGTCCGAACAGTTGGACCTGGAACGTGCAGGGAGGAGAGCTCGTCTCGGGAGGCAACGGCAACCGGCCGACCTTCCAATTCACCCGCAACGGCGTGTACAGCGGGACGGTGCAGGTGGCCAACGAACTTGGTTCGTCCGAGGTGCTCGAGTTCCAGATTGAAGTTGACGATCTCGGACCACGTGTCGACTTCGGTTGGACCGTCGACCCGGAGCCCGGGGTCATCATCTTCACGGCGACCTTCGATGTGGTCGGAACCCCGACGATCGACTGGAACTTCGGCGGCGGTGAGATCATCGGCGGCTCGATCGAGTCGCCGATCGTGGCCTTCCCGGACGGTCGTCGCTACGACGTCGAGCTCACGGTGACCGACGACAATGGCACGGCCTCGGTGAGCGATCGCGTCCGCTGGGACGACTGACCTCAGAGATCGTCCACGCTGGTCAGGCCGGTGCGAATCGCCACGACGACGAGCTGGGCTCGGTCGCGTGCGTGGAGCTTTGTCATGGCCCGGCTGACATGCGTCTTCGCGGTGAGCGGGGAGAGAAAGAGTTGTTCGGCGATTTCGTCATTGGACAAGCCGCGCCCGACAAGGGACACAACCTCGCGCTCGCGAGGCGTCAGATGTTCGAGTGCCGACTCGTCGACAGTTGGCGCGGCTCGGTCCGGCCCCAGCGACGCAAGCAGCGCACGCGTGGCCGTCGGTGTGAGGAGGGCGTCTCCTGCGGCGACCACCCGGATCGCGTCGAGCAGCGTCGATGGGTCCACGCCCTTGTCGAGGAAACCACTTGCTCCGGCCGCCATGGCGTCCACGACGTATTCGTCGAGTTCGAACGTGGTCAGCACGATGACGCGAACTCCGGCGAGGTCGTCGTCCTGCGTGATCTGACGTGTGGTGGTGATGCCGTCCTGGCCGGGCATGCGAATGTCCATCAGGACGACGTCGGCTCGGGTCGCCTTGATGAGCGCGACTGCGTCGCTGCCATCGTCGGCCTCGCCGACCACGTCGAGGTCCGGGGCGGAGTTGATGATGGCGGTGAATCCGGCTCGGATCAGTGCCTGATCGTCGACGAGAACGACGCGGGTGGTCATGCCTGTGCTCCTTCGGCCTCATTCTGGGTGGGGGTCACGGGGAGCACCGCTTCGACGATGTGCTGGCCACGGTCGATCCGGGTGTCAAGCGTGCCTCCGTGCACCGTGGCCCGTTCGCGCATGCCGATCAGCCCGAGGCCGGAGCCCGAGCCCTCGGTCCCGGTGTGGACGGGGTTCTCCACCCGGATTCTCAGGTCGCGGTCGGTCCAGGTGGTCGCGAGCTCGGCGGAGCCTGCACCGTGCTTGGCGGCGTTGGTCAGCGCTTCCTGTGCAATGCGATAGGCGGCCAGCGAAACGGCGGGGGCGAGGGTTCGAGGTGAGCCGGACTCGGTCCAGGCCGTCTCGAGCCCGGCGGCTCGCACGGTCTCGACCAGCGCGTTCAGCTCGTCGAAGGTGGGGAGCGATCCGATGGGCGCCTCGTCGTTGTCGTCGTCCGGCTGACGAAGCACCGAGAGCAGTTCCCGGAGTTCGTCGAGCACGGATCGGCCGGCGTTCCTGGCTGCCGTGAGGGACGATTCGGCCTGGTCGGGGTCGCTGCGCAGGAGATGGAGGGCGGCGCCCGTTTGCACGTTCATGACGGAGAGGTTGTGGGCCAGGAGGTCGTGGAGCTCCCGGGCGATGGCGAGCCGCTCCTCGCTCACCTGTTGTCGGGTCTCGGCCTGGGCGGTCAGGACCGCGGCCCGGACCTGTGCATCCGCCGAGGCCTTGTACTGCTGCCAGGAACGGGCGGCGTCGGCGATTCCGACGGCGAAGAATGCCCAGACGATGCCGATGATCGCCCGGCTGTCGCCCACCGTTGCTTCGTTGACGATGATGCCGAAGGCGTAGAGGAGCGCGGCCACCACCACGCCGAGGCCGATGGCCTTCCATCGATCCAGCCGGATGCAGGCGGTGACGAGGAGCAC
>CALBVR010000367.1 GCA_937969565.1 uncultured Acidimicrobiales bacterium
GACCTCGGCGCGATCGCGGCGACGACCGGCGGCAAGATCGAGGTGGAAGCCTTCGAGGCTGGCAGCGAAGGCCGCGTGATCGACGCGTTGGTGCGCTCCGCCGTCCACACCGTCTTCGTGGACTCGGTCGACCCCGCATTGCACGGCCCGATCGTGGATGCGTTCGAGGAAGGCGTGACGGTCGACGTCGGGCCGGATGTCGGGCTCGACGCGTACGGCGAGCTCCTCGCTCAGGTCCCCGCTCTGCAACCCGCGGTCGATGCGCTGCTCGACGGCGACGAGGTCGACGCCAGCCATCCCGGTGTGGTGGCGAGCGCCATCGAACTCGTGCTCGAGGGGCTGCACCTCGGCAAGCGTCTGAACAAGAACGTGCACGGCGGGGCCGCGCAGTACCGCGGTCGGAGCTGAACGCGTGCGGCTCGAACACTGGGGTTCGACCGCCGCTGAACGGACAAGCAAGGTGCCGGGCGATGATCTGATCGCCGATCCACAGATGGATGCCACGCGCTGCATCAGCGTGGCCGACCCTCCGGAGGTCGTCTTCGAATGGCTGGCGCAGATGGGGACCGGCCGCGCCGGCTGGTACAGCTACGACCTGATCGACAATTTCGGACGGCCCTCTGCAACCAAGCTGTGTCCGGAGTGGGCCGTGGAGCGAGCCGGCGACGAGATCCCCGCCGGGCCGTTGTCGTTCGAGGCGGCGGTCGTCGATCGGCCGAACCGCTTCGTGATGAGCGTCCTGGGCCGTCGCCTGCTTGGCCACACGATCGATTTCACACTCGGCTACCGACTCGACGCCTGCCCGACGGGCACCCGGATCGTCACCCGGGCCCGGGCCCGGATCGACGGCCCGTTCGGCATTCCGGCGTCGTTGGCGCTGCGGGTCGGTGATGCGGTGATGGTGCGTCGGCAGCTCATCGGGCTGGCGCGCCGCTGCGGTGGTGAGGTCACGTCTGCTTGACTCGAAGGAGGTGGCGGCCGACGGGAACCCGAACGAGCCGACGAGCGGAAGGCGTGAACGATGGAGCGATTCCCGAGGATCCGGATCCCCCGATGGGTGGTGTTCCTGACCGCGATGGCCATTGCGCTGGTGTCGATGGCGGGTTCTGCGTCGGCGTGCGGCGGCTTCTTCTGCCTCAACGACCCGGTCGATCAGACGGGTGAACGGATCGTCTTCACCGTCAACGACGACGGCACGATCACCACACTGATCGAGATCCTCTACCAGGGCGCGGCCGAGGACTTCTCGTGGATCCTGCCGATCCCGGAAGCGATCGCCGCCGATGATCTGCAGGTCCCCGAGGACGGCCAGGACGTCTTCGACGAGCTGCACGGTCAGACCGACGTGCAGATCATCGCCCCGCCACTCCCGGACTGTGCACAGGAGGTGATGATGGAGATGGCGACTGGGGAAGAAGCGATGGAAGACGGAGGTGTCGACATCTTCGCCTCGGGTGAGGTGGGCCCGTTCGGATTCGATGTCGTGGGCAGCGAAGATCCGAATGCCCTCATCGACTGGCTGCGGGACAGCAACTATCAGGTGACGGAACCGATGGTCCCGCTGATCGATCACTACGTCGACCAGCAGATGGCGTTCGTGGCCATGCGTCTGCTCGACGGCGAGACGTCGGATTCGATCACGCCGATCGAGATCACCTACGGCGGAACCGAGCCGATGATCCCGCTCGTCCTGACCGCTGTCGCAGCGCAGCCCAACATGCCGGTCTGGGTCTGGATCTTCGGCGACGAGCGGGCGATCTCCAGCAACTACGCCGACCTCGAAGTGGCAACCGAGGAGCTGACGTTCAACGCGTTCGGGGGCAACGACTACACGTTCCTCGTGCAACAACGGGCGAATGCCCTGGATGGTCAGGCCTTCATCACCGAGTTCGCCGGGCCGTCGAGCGCCTTCGACTGGGAACACCCGTGGCTGGTCGCACAGGCGGCCGAGCAGCCGTACCTGACCCGGCTGAACACCTACATCGATCCGGAGGAGATGACCGTCGACCCGGTCTTCACGTTCGACGGCTCGCTCCCCGACGTGAGCAACGTCCGGGATGCCTCCGACCTGCAGGGCCTGTATGGGTGCGAGCGTGACGGTGAAGGCGGCGGCATCCTCGACACGATCTTCGGCGGGCCTGAGAGCGACGCGATCGATCCGCGCGACGGTGGCGCAACCGTCGTTGCGTTCACCCCGAGCGTGGAATCCGCCCAGGTCGGGGACGCCCAAGTCGAGGAGGCTCAGGGCGACGACACGGTTCCGATCGGTGAGGAAGAGCCGGCTGACGCAGAAGAAGAAGGCTCTTCCGGCTGGATCGTCTGGCTCGGCGTCGCCGTGGCGTTCTTCGGCGCCGCGATTGCCTTCACACAGCTTCGGTCACGCAAGGACTGAGTGCTAGAAGTGCAGTCATGACCACGAGTTCGAATGCCGCGGGTTCCGATGCCGTCCTGACGCAGGAACAGCAAGCCGAGCTGCTCCCGGGTGAGGTGATCGAACGACTGCGGGCGGGCAACGAACGCTACGTCGCCGGTTCCCTCACGTCGCGAAACCATCTCGCCCAACTCCCGGCCGCCGTGTCCGGTCAGTACCCCATGGCCGCCGTCGTCTCGTGTGTCGATTCCCGGGTGCCGGTCGAGTCCATCTTCGATTGTGGAATCGGTGACCTGTTCGTCGCCCGTGTGGCCGGCAACTTCGTCAACGTCGACATCCTGGGCTCACTCGAGTTCGCCTGTCACGTGTCCGGTTCGAAGGTCATCGTCGTGCTCGGCCACGAGTCGTGCGGCGCCGTGAAGAGCGCCATCGACGGGGTCGAACTCGGCAACATCACCGAGATGCTCTCCAAGATCACCGGAGCGGTGGACGCGACCGAGACGACCGGGGAGCGCGCCAGCGGCAACGCAGACTTCGTCGCCGCGGTCACCGAAGCGAACGTCCGAAACACGATCGAGCGCATCCGGACGGAGTCGCCGATCCTGGCGGAGATGGAATCCGACGGGCAGATCCAGATCGTGGGCGCCGTCTACGAACTGCGCACCGGCAACGTCGCCTTCATCGACTAGACGTCGGTCAGTCGACGACGGCGATCGCTTCGATCTCGACGAGGCCACCGAGCGGGAGGGCATCGACCGCGAATGCAGCGCGAGCTGGTCGGTGGTCGCCGAGCGACTCGGTGTACGCCGTGTTCATGGCGGCGTAGTCGTCGATGCTGTCGAGCAGCACGGTCGTCTTGACGATGTTCGACAGGCTGGCGCCTTCCGCTTCGAGCAACGCGCCGAGGTTGGCGACGGCCTGACGGGTCTGTGCGTCGATGCCGTCGACGAGTTCACCGTCGGAGAGGCCGAGCTGGCCGGACACGTAGAGCGTGTTTCCGGCGCGGACGAGTGGGGTGTACGGGCCAACTGGAGTCGTCATGTGCCGCACACTAGCGAGTACGCTCCGATCATGGTTGGAGGAATCATCATCGTCGTTCTGCTGCTCGCCGTGTTCCCGGTGTCGGTCATGATGAGCATGACTGCCGTTGCGGCGCTGGTGGGCACGACCACGAAGAACGCCGTGGACAACGACCACGAAGACACCGAACTCCTCGCGCTGTCCGAGACCAACTTCTACAGCTAGGCCTGGGCCGGACTCACGTCCAACGGGCCTGCCCGAAGCGGTAGCCGACCGAACGAACGGTCGAGATCAGGTTGGCGTGTTCCTCGCCCATCTTCGCCCGGAGGCGACGAATGTGGACGTCGACGGTGCGGGCGCCGCCGTAGTAGTCGTAGCCCCACACTTCCGAGAGCAGCACTTCGCGGCTGAACACCTTGCCGGGCTGGCTGGCCAGGTACCGCAAGAGTTCGTACTCCATGTACGTGAGGTCCAGCGCCTTGCCGTCGATCATGGCCTGGTAGGTCTCGACGTTCAGGCTGAGCGGGCCGTACGTGATGATCGCGTCGGTCTCGCCGCCTTCGTTGCGGCTCAACATGAGGTCGAGTCGGGCCTCGAGCTCTGCGGGGTGGAACGGCGTGAGACAGAACTCATCGAACAGATCGGTGTGGTCGCCGAGCTCCGGAAGGGCGTCGGCGGAGACGAGGAGCAGGATCTTGGTTTCCGCTTCCTCCCGGCCGCGAAGCGTGCGGGCCAGACCGAAGGCGATCTCGGGGGTGTCGTCGTTCACCGTGATGACTGCGCCATCCCAACCCTTCACTGGTTCGAATTCGCCCGCGGCCGCGACGTCATCGATGGCCTTCCAGGAGAAGTTGCCGATGTCGAGGACCTTCGCAAGGTTGGCGGAGGCGTCGGAGTATACGAGAACGGTGGTCATCAGGATCAGCTGCCGGTCACCACTGGGTCAGATATCGGTCGAGTTCGAACTGCGTGACGTGACGGGAGTAGCGCTCCCACTCGGCTCGCCGGTTCCGCAGGAACCATTCGAAGATGTGGTCGCCGAGCGCTTCCTTGAGCAGCTCGGAGTTCTCCATCTCCTTCAGTGCCTCGTCGAGGCTCCGGGGGAGTGTTGCGACGCCGGCCTCGGCGGCCGCCTTGCGGTCGAAGAGGTTGACGGTGGTTTCGGGCTGGAGCTCGTAGCCCTCGGTGATGCCCTTCATGCCGGCGGCGAGGATCACCGCGTAGGCAAGGTAGGGATTGCAGGCCGGATCGATCGCGCGGTACTCGATGCGGGTGGCGTTCGGCTTGTTCGCCTTGACCACCGGTACCCGTACCAGGGTCGACTGGTTGTTGCGGGCCCATGAGACCCATCGGGGTGCTTCGAGCCCGTCGTTCAGCCGCTTGTACGAGTTGATGAGCTGGTTGGTGACGGCGGTGATCTCGCGTGCGTGACGCAGGGTGCCGGCGATGAACTGGCGGCCGACCTCGGACAGGCCGTACTCGCTGTCCGGATCGTGGAATGCGTTTTCTTCGCCCCGCCACAACGACATGTGCGTGTGCATGCCGGAGCCCTGCACACCGTCGAGTGGCTTCGGCATGAACGTGGCGTGGACGCCGCGCTCCATGGCGATCTTCTTCACGACGAGTCGGAACGTCATGATCGAGTCCGCCATGGCGAGGGCCTCGGTGTACTGCAGGTCGATTTCCTGCTGGCCCGGTGCGTCCTCGTGGAAGCTGTACTCGACCGGAATCGAAAGGGCTTCGAGCATGTGTTGGGTGGTCTTGCGGATGTCGCTCGACACGTCGGTCGTCGTGAGGTCGAAGTAGGACGCGTTGTCGACCGGTTCCAGCGGCGTCGTCGTGTCGTTGTCCTTCAGGTAGAAGAACTCGATCTCGGGGGCGACGAAGAAGGTGAAGCCGGCCTCGAGCGCCGTGTTGATGTTGCGGCGCAACACCTGACGGGGATCGCCGGCGAAGGGGCTGCCGTCGAGCTGCTCGATATCGCAGAACATGAGACTGGACGGCTCGTCGTCACGGGCCCACGGGAGCAGCTCGAACGTGCGGGCGTCGGGGCGGGCGAGGACGTCGCTTTCCTGCACCCGGCTGAAGCCGTCGATCGACGATCCGTCGAACTGCAGGCCCTCCTCGAACACCTTTTCGAGCTCGGCTGGAGGGATCGCGACGGACTTGTGCTGCCCGAGTACATCGGTGAACCACAGGCGGACCAGCCGGACCCCGCGTTCCTCCACCGTCCTGAGGACGTAGTTCTCCTGGGGTTCCATGGCCATCAATGGTCGCATCGACGCGCCCGGAGAGCCACCTGAGCGACCATCTCATTCACACTGCGTTAACACGGGGCGCGATTCACACTGCGTTAACACAACGGGCTGTTCAATCCAGATACCGCGCGGCTACGTTCGGAAATTGACTCATCAGCGAGGACGTGATTGGAAACATGAAGAGTAAGTTGGAATACATCTGGCTCGATGGCAACGAGCCGACCCAGACCCTCCGTGGCAAGACCATGGTCCGCAGCGACTTCGGTGGCACGCTCGAAGAGTGCCCCATGTGGTCGTTCGACGGGAGCTCGACCAATCAGGCCGACGGCAGCGATTCCGACTGCCTGTTGAAGCCGGTCGCGATCATTCCTGATCCGGACCGCAAGAACGCCTACCTCGTCATGACCGAGGTGCTCAACGCCGACGGCACACCCCACGTGACCAACGGTCGCGCCACCATCGACGAGGCGGACGACGACGACGACTTCTGGTTCGGTTTCGAGCAGGAGTACTTCCTGTGGGATCCGGTCACCGATCGTCCCCCGGGCTTCCCGGCCAACGGTTACCCCGAGCCGCAGGGCCCCTACTACTGCTCCGTCGGCGCCAAGAACGCCCACGGCCGTGACGTTGTCGAAGAGCACCTCGACCTCTGCCTCGAGGCCGGCCTCAACGTCGAAGGCATCAACGGCGAGGTCGCCGCTGGTCAGTGGGAGTTCCAGATCTTCGCCAAGGGCGCCAAGCGTGCCGGCGACGAGATCTGGCTCGGCCGCTACCTGCTCGAGCGCACCGCCGAGAAGTACGGCTACGCCATCGACTACCACCCCAAGCCCCTGGGCGACACCGACTGGAACGGTTCCGGCATGCACGCCAACTTCTCGAACGGTGTCATGCGTGAGGCCGGCGACGAAGCGGTCTTCACCAAGGTGTGCGAGGAGTTCGGCAAGAACATCGAACGGCACATGAGCGTGTACGGCGCCTACAACGATCAGCGCCTGACCGGTCTCCACGAGACCCAGTCGATCGATCAGTTCAGCTACGGCGTGTCCGATCGCGGCGCATCGATCCGCATTCCGATCGGCACGGTCGAGGACGGCTGGAAGGGACGCCTCGAGGACCGTCGTACGGCCTCGAACGCCGACCCGTACAAGGTTGCCGCCGCCATCGTGAAGACCACGAAGGAGTCCGGCGTCTGACGCTCAGCGCCAGATCCTGAAATCTGAACGTGCCCCCGGCCGAGG
>CALBVR010000368.1 GCA_937969565.1 uncultured Acidimicrobiales bacterium
CACGACGACGACGTCCACCACCACCAGCACGACGACGACCACGACAACAACAACGACGACGACCACGATCGCGGCGGGCACGCCGACGCCGCTTGCGCAGGAGATGGATCGGATCCTCAACCTGCTCCCCAGCGAACTCGAGGACCTGCTGCTCGAGATCGAGGTGCTCGACGATCAGCTCTCGTTCGGGGTCGGTTCGGAGGAGGACGCCGGAACGCTCGACGAGTTCCTGAGCGAGGTCACCACCGCCCCGTATTCGATCCGCCTCGCCGAGGGCTGACGGCCGCGGCGACCGCTACAGGCCGCACTCGCTCAGGCCGTCGATGGTGCCGATGCGAAGGTTGTCGATCGTGTCGAAGACGAGGCCCGGGTTTCGGAGGAGATCGTCCGACGTGGAGAACGTCTGGATGGACTCGTCGAGGTCGAACGGAGACAGCTGCCCGGCCGGTGGGTCCTCGGCGTTCAGCACGTTGTTGAGCCAGGCCCCGGTCAGACAGGCACGCTGGAGGGCAGCTTCGGTCGTGTCCACCTCGAAGCCCTCGGCCTCCTGCAGTGCCTCGGCGTAGCGCAGTGCGTATTCCGTGCCGACGGCGTTGTCGCCGATGAAGTCGTAGAGCTCCTCGAGGTCGTCGACAGAGGGCGGGTCGAGGAACTCGTCGAGCGATTCGTCGGTCAGCGATTCGAAGAACTCGGCCACCTCTTCGGCGAGCAGCTCGTTGGCGTCGTCGAAGGGGATGTTGCCGGCGTTGTCCTCGTCTTCGTCGTCGAGGAACCCGATCTGCGTGATCGGCAGGTTCTCGGCCGTGTAGTCGTTGCAGAATTCGGCGCCCTGCTCGTAGCCCTCCTGGGTGGCCCGGATGCGGTCGAAGCCGTTGCCGTGCGAGTCCTCGACTTCGGGGTCGGCGCCGATCTCGTCGCGGGTTTCGAGCGTGGAGATGATGGCGAGGTCCAGGGCGGACGGATCGGTGAAGGGTTCGATGCCGTTCTCCTCGGCCCATGCGGCGTAACTGCCAGACCAGCAGTCCGCCTGTTGTTCGGCGGTGAGCCCGTCCTGGTCATCGAGCTGCATCTGGAACTGGATGACGTGGCCCCACTCGTGCGCGAACAACATGGCCGCACCGGCGCCGTCGTACTTGCGATCGAGCTCAGGGAGGTAGTCGATGTCGTCATAGACGACGGTGATTCCCTCATCGCAGGTCGTCACGAAGGCGTTGTCGATCACGTCGTCCGGGTCGAGGATCTCCTCGTCGCCGTTGAACGAGCAGATGCCGTCGTGTGTTCCGTCTTCCAGTGCGGAGCGGGGAATGATGCGATCGGGCGCAACCGTCTCGTATGCCAGGCCGATCGTGTCGCCGGTCTCGAGCCAGTAGGCCTCGACCTCGGCGATCTGCGCTTCGATCACGTTCGTGGGCGTGGCGGTCGACGGTTCGGTTGCGCCGCCGTCCGTCGTGTCGTCGACCGAACCAGCATCGGAAACGCATGCGGTGATGAACAGTGCGGTGCCGGCCAGGAGGGGGAGGAGGTGTCGCTTCATCGGACCACGGAGGTTACCCGGCCGACGATCGCGCTCGAGGCAACCGGCCCGAACGTACGGCTGTCCTCGCTGTTCGGTTCGGCGGCGTTGTCGCTGGCCAGTTGCCAGCCGTCGGTCGCCGAGCCGCCGGCCAGTCGCTTGACGATCTTCAGTCCGCTGCGGCGTGGATGCATGGCCACGACCACGTCGCCAACCTGGGGATCGGCTTGTCGGTTCACGAGCACGACCTGCCCAGCCCGAAGGGTCGGCTCCATCGACGGGCCGACGACGGCGAATCGGGTGCGTCGCCGCAGCATCCAGCGGGCGAGCTCGGCCGTCGACGCGACGGGAACGACTGGCGGGGATGACACGTGAAGACTCTAGGCCAGCGATGGTCAACGCTCGTTTACCATCTCGAACCTTCAGGCCAATTCTGTAAAGATTCGTTTACGGAGGAGGTTCCCAAAGGCCTTCCGGCTTGGTAGCGTATTCACTACGAAGAGGAGCGAATGTGGTCGATTTGAATGCGTTCCTTTGCAGGAGTCGCCATGTTTGCTGAGTTGTCGAACGTCCAAGTCCGGGAAGTGCTCGGTCGGCGAATCCGTAGTCATCGGCGAAACCGCCGCCTGACTCAGGAGGCGCTTGCCGTCAGGGCCGGCCTCTCCCGTCCGACGCTCTCCAAGCTGGAGCGTGGCCACGACGTGAGTCTCGACTCGTTGCTGGCAACGCTACGGGCGCTCGACCTACTTGATGGGCTTGAGCTTGCCATCGCAGAGCCTGCGGAGAGTCCCATCGCAGCGCTCGGCGCACGGCCCACGACACGTGGCGCTACGGCGTGGATCTGGGGAGATGAAGCGTGACCGTCGAGGTGGCGGAAGTCCGGCTCTGGGGAACGCGGGTTGGAGCTGTGCGCTGGGATCCAGACCGAGGCTTGGGGAACTACGAGTATGACCCTGCGTTTCTTCGGAGCGGAATCGAGCTGGCACCGTTGACCATGCCGCTCGGCCCGGGCATCCGGAGCTTTCCAGCGTTGTCTCGCGAGACGTTCAAGGGGTTGCCCGGCATGTTGGCCGACTCGCTGCCTGACAAGTTCGGCACGGCGCTCATCGATGCGTGGCTGGTCCGTCAGGGACGTCCGGTCGACGACTTCAATCCGGTCGAGCGGCTTTGCTACGTCGGCAGTCGCGGGATGGGTGCACTCGAGTTTGCTCCGGCGATCGCAGATACAGGCGACGATGATGCTCCCCTCGATGTCGCCGAACTCGTGTCGCTTGCGCAGAAGGCGATCGCTCCAAAGGCACAGCTACGGCTCCGCAACGGTGACCCAGGGGTGGACGACCTGACCAAAATCATTCGCGTCGGCACCTCGGCTGGCGGCGCCCGCG
This sequence comes from uncultured Acidimicrobiales bacterium, assembly GCA_937969565.1. Taxonomy (GTDB): domain Bacteria; phylum Actinomycetota; class Acidimicrobiia; order Acidimicrobiales; family SHLQ01; genus SHLQ01. Next base: position 2,899 of record CALBVR010000368.1, read on the forward strand.
CGAAGGCGGTGATTGCCTGGGACGAAGCGACGAACGAGATCCGCTCGGGGCAGCTGGATCAGCCGTCGTCGTTCACCCACTGGTTGATCAAGTTCGACGGAGTCGATGGCAACCGAGACAAGGAACTGGCCGACCCGCAGGGGTTCGGTCGGGTCGAGTTTGCGTACTCGCAGATGGCTCGGGCCGCAGGTGTACGGATGCCCGAGACTCGTCTACTCGAGGAGTCCGGGCGGGCGCACTTCATGACCCGGAGATTCGACCGCACACCATTGGGTCGGCTCCACCAGCAGTCGCTGACGGCGGTTGCACATGCTGATTTCAACCTCGCCGGTGGCTACAGCTACGAGCAGGCGTTGCGGGTGATGCGCCAGATGGGACTGCCCCACCCCGATCTCGTTGAGCAGGTGCGTCGGGCGTTCTTCAACGTCGTGGCCCGCAACCAGGACGATCACACGAAGAACATCAGCTTCCTGATGGATAGGGGCGGCCGGTGGTCGCTCTCACCCGCCTATGACGTCACGTACTCATACAACCCTGTGGGGGCGTGGACCTCTGCGCACCAGATGACCATCAACGGCAAGCGGGACGGGTTCGCCCGTTCGGATCTGGTCGCGTTGGGTGTGGCTGCAGACCTTTCACCGTTGGAATCGCTTGAGTTGCTCGACCAGGTAGTCGGTGTTGTCTCGCAGTGGCGCACATTCGCCGCCGAAGCACACGTGTCGGTGGAGCTCGCTGAGACGGTGTTCAAGAACCTGCGGCTCGAACTGCCCGAGGAGTAGACCGGCAAAAACGAAACGAGCGCCCGACCCGAAGGCCGAGCGCTCCATCTCGAATCGAGCGGTGGCTCAGGTGGTGTACCAGGCGACGTCGTCGCGGCCCTTGGTGGCCCAGAAGATGTTGTGGATCTCTTCGATGGCGGCCATCAGCGCGTCGGCGGCTTCCATGCTCACGTGCACCTTGACTTCGGAGCATGCCTTGGCGGCGTTCCAGAAGGTGGTGTGGAGGTCCGGGTAGGCCTCGAGGTGCGGCGGCTTGAAGTAGTCGGTCCAGAGGACGAGGAGTTCTTCCTTGGCGATGTGCGCCTGCTCTTCCTTGATGGCGATGTAGCGGGACTGCGTGTTGGCCTCTTCCACGGAGGTGGCGGGGCCGGCGTCGAGAAGCTTCTTGGTCATCGAGCGGGCAGCTTCGGCGGCGATGCGGGCCGAGGCGGGGTCGTAGACGCCGCACGGTCCGTCGCAGTGTGCGCTTACTTCTTCGGCCGGAAGGCCGGCTGCGAGCTTGCGAAACATCAGATGTTCTCCTTGATCGAACGATTCTCTCGAACTCTACACCCACGGCAAGTTCGGTCGCCCACCCTTTCGGACGCTCATTCCGGCAGGTTGAGCGGAGGGTCTATCGTGCGGTCCATGACCGACGCGAAGGACCTCTACGAGCACCCGTACCCGTCGCCCGAATTGGCGGCCGAGCATCCGTTCGTTCCATACGCCCCCGCTCCGGTTGCGACAGCCGACGCTGCCGCTCGGGGGAGCGAGTTTCACGAGCTGATGGACGCCCGCCGCAGCGTGCGGATGTTCTCCGATGAGCCGGTGCCGAAGGCGTTGATCGAGCAGGCGATCCTCACGGCCTCGACTGCGCCATCGGGCGCGCACAAACAACCGTGGCGGTTCGTGATGACGGACAGCGCAGCGGTGAAGTCGGCCATCCGGGAGGCGGCCGAGGAAGAGGAGCGCGTCAACTACCTGGACAACCGGATGAACGAGGAGTGGCAGGAGGCGCTGGCGCCGCTCGGCACGGATCACCACAAGGAGTTCCTCGAGGTTGCACCGTGGATCGTCGTGCTCTTCGAGGAGCGCTACGAGCAGCGGGCCGACGGCGAGCGGCGCAAGAACTACTACGTGAAGGAGAGCTGCGGTATCGCCGCCGGCCTCTTCATCGCCGCACTCCACACCATGGGGCTCGCCACGCTCACCCACACGCCATCGCCCATGGCGTTCCTGTCCAAGGTGCTCGGTCGCCCGGAAAACGAACGGCCCTTCGTGCTCTTCCCAATCGGCTACCCGCTGGCGGGCACCCGTGTGCCCGACATCAGCAGAAAGCCGCTGGACGACGTCGCCGTCCACGTGACCGACCCGCCCTGAGGATCCGGGCGTGGGTTCAGCTGCGCCCGGGCAGGGGAGGGCCGTCTGACTTGAAGTGGTTGTCGGGTCGGCAGAGGGGGTCGAGGTTGTCCAGCGCAGTAGGTCCCTGCTTGGAGCGGGGTTGGCGGTGGTCTTTGTGGAGCCAGGAGTGGTGGGCGTCGCATCCAGCAGCGGCACATTGGCCGCGTGATTCGACGAGCCGGATGTAGTGCATCCAGTCGGGGAACAAGCGGGTCTCGTATGACGCTTCGAGTGTGACGTTCTTTGCGGTGAGCACCTGGCGCCGGACTCGAGCCTGCATGAGGAGGACCAGCGCATACTTCGGGTGAATCGGTGTGCCATCGATCAGCTCGCAGCGTCCGTCGGGGTCGCTCGGGTCGAGCACCGAGGTGAAGTCCTGTTCCTGCGGGTCCTTCGCCATCTGAGCGATGGCGTTCTGCAGGACCTTGAGCGACATGACCACGTGGATGAGTGGCTTGGCCGACTCGGTCGAGCGGTTGGCACCCCGACGGACGAGGTTCGCGAATGCCTTGGCCCGACGCTGTGGAACGGTGCGAGGGATGCCGTTCTCCTGATCCTCGTTGAACAGTGCGTTCTCTTCGACACCGATCTGCTGCATGACGATCTCGCCCGTGACCGGATCGAGATCGAACGTTCCTCGCACTCGACCATCGGGCAGCCGGCGAACATTGAACGTGTTGACGGCCTCTTCGTCGTCTGGCTCGGGGCCGTCCTGGTCCGACGTTGTGAGCCGATAGGCGAACAACTCGGTTAGTGAGCGAAGCGAACGGCATTCACCTTGAGCCAGTACGCGCAGGCGTTCTCGAACGACTTCCACTCGAGGTCTCGGGCCCACTCGACGAAGAGGTGCTGGTCCCGCCGCATCGCCATTGCGACACGAATGTTCTCGAGCCGGCGAAGGTGGTCGGTGTGGTGGCGGGAGAGGCGACCGTCGAGCATCGCCTCTTCGATCAGCCGGAGCGACGACACCCAGCGGCCGACCCGTTCGTCGGCCCGAATCTCGGCCGGACGCTCGTGGGTACGGGAGGCGATGTACTGGGCCATGGTCCGTTGACCGACCGACGCAGGAACGCCGGCCCGGGCTGCTTCGGCAACGACAGCTGCGATGACTCCATCGAGCTGCCGGCGGGATTCGGTGAGTTCCACGCTCAGCGCGCCCAGCTCCGTCACATCCATTCCCGGGAGGTTCTCGTCGGCGAGGTGCTTCAGCGCATGACGAAGGTCATTGACCACCGACTGCTCGCCCGAATCCACCGTCATCGCCATACATAAAAGTGTATCGAACATATGTACGATCAGCAAGCCGATTCGGCATCCACCGCACGAGATCGAAAGGGTTTCGAAAGACCGGTTCGTCAGGGTGTCCGCATGGATACGAAGACACTTCATCAGGACAACATCAGCGTGCTCGACCGGGACGAAGGGGAGCACATGCATGCGCTCGACAACCTCGTCACGT
>CALBVR010000369.1 GCA_937969565.1 uncultured Acidimicrobiales bacterium
CGGGAAGCCGGCGTTGTCGAGTTCGTTGGTGAAGTCGATCTCCACCGCGGCATCGATCGCGCGGTTGGCGATCTGCGAATCCACCTCGTCCACAAGGCTCCGGCGCAGCACGACAAGCAGCACGATGGCGGCAGCGGCCAAGGTGAGTGCAGTCGCAACGAACGCGATGAACGTGACCCGGCGGCGGACGGTGGCCAGCATCAGCGCTGATCGTCGATGAGTCGGTAGCCGACTCCGCGCACCGTCTGCAGTGTCGACCGGTCGAAGGTGATGTCGATCGCATTGCGGATGCGCGAAACGTAGACCTCGACGATGTTCGGGTCGCCCTCGAACGCGTGGTCCCAGACGTTTTCGAGGATCTGCTCCTTGGACATCACGAGGCCCTGCTGGCGCATCAAATACTCGAGCACGGCGAAAGCCTTCGGCGACAGCTCAATTTCCTCCTCGCCGCGGTACACCCGCCGCGCATGAGCGTCGAGCATCAGATCGCCGACACGCAACTGATCCGTGGGGGTGGACGATGTTCCGGCCCGACGGATCAACGCCCGAAGCCGGGACAACAGCACCTGGTAACTGAACGGTTTCGTCACGTAGTCGTCGGCGCCGGTGTCCAGACCTTCCATCTCGTCGTACTCGCCGTCCTTGGCGGTGAGCATCAGGATCGGGACGCTGTTGCCGTCCTCCCGAAGGGCCGAACAGATGCGGTAGCCGTTCAGACCAGGGAGCATGATGTCCAGAATGATGGCGACGTACGGATTCGTTCGGGCCAGGTGCAGCCCGTCGACCCCATCGTGGGCAACGTCGACGGCGAATCCGTCGGCGGTCAGCCCACGCTGCAACGCCTCGGCGATACCCGCCTCATCCTCGACGACCAGAATCCGCATGGATGCAGTATGCCCGCCGGTCCTGAACGGAAGCTGAATGCGCAGAATTGGGTCGGGGTGGGGCCCGCCGCACCCCACCCCTGTCGGAACGGTTCCGCCAACCGCCCGGAAGCGGCCGTCAGCCGGCAGCCAACGCCGCTTCGATCCAGGTGTCCGCCAGATCCCTGTTGGTCTCCAACCAGCCGGCGGCGATGCGCTCGACATCGGCCTGCGCACCGTCGGTCGCGTTCAGTTCCACGCCGGCGATCGCGAGGTCGATGAGCGGTGGCTTGAACTCGTTGAACAAGGCCTCCGCAGCCGGATTGTCCTCGAGCCAGACCGTGTTCGCGGTGATCTCGATGTCCGCCGCTTCCCAGCCGACCTGGCAGCCGTCGGGACCCTGCAGGCAGGTGTCCGGGCCGAGACCCTGATAGCCGATGCTGTCGCCGCAACGCTGGCAGTAGCTCTCGCCGCCCTCACGCCCGAGCGGATTCGAGTCGTCGAGTACGGACGCATTCTCGATCGAGATCCACATCGTCGTCTCACCCGGAATGGCCTGGGCGAGGTAGGACGTCGGCGTCCACGTGTACATGATCGCCGCTTCGCCGTTCTGGGCGAGCGTGAGGAACTCGGCGAACATCGCGTCGTAGCCGGCCTGGTTCTGCTCCAGGTTGTCCCAACCGGCGAACGCAATGTTCGACGCCATGATGTCGTCGCACGTCCAGTCTTCGGGGCAGCCATAGAACTCGCCCTTGCCGTTGCCGTCGGAGTCGAGCTGACTCCACAGCGCCTCGTCGGCGTTGATCTGATCCAGCGTGGTCACATCGTTGGCCTCCGCCCAGCTCTTGGTGACAAGCCATCCCTGCAAACCGCCGCCCGGCATGAGGGAACCTTCGATGCGGGTCAGATTGTCGCCGACCTGACTGCCGTTCGGGAGGTCGCCCTCCCACCAGGAAAGATGTCCCGGGTACCAGGAGTTCGCCCAGAAATCCATCTCGCCCGATGCCATGGTCTGGTACGCGAGGTCGGGAGCGAACTCGAGCTGATCCGGGCTCGAAACCTCATAGCCGAGCTCTTCCATCAGATCGTGAAGGATCTGCGCCTGCACGTAGCCGGAAGACCAATTTCCGCGGCCGAGGTTTGCCGTCTTGCCGGCGCCGGGAAGCGCCGCGTCGGCATCCCCGGCCGGCTCCGCATCATCACCGTCGTCGTCGACGACGTCCGTTGCGGCATCCGTCGCCGCTTCGGCGGTGTCGGTTGCCGTGTCGACGACGTCCTCCGTAGCCGATCCGCAGGCTGCAGCCACCATGGCCACCAGGACAAGCGCCGCGAGGCGCACCCAATTCTCTGTTCTGTGCATGATCCCCTCCATTTGGGATGGTTTGGATCCCACGTGGCCATCGACGGGACGCCGCCGACGGGCGCGCCGAGGTGGAGGCTGGAGGGGGAGCCTTCACCCCGTGGATTCGTTGCGCCGCCGACCGCTCATCCGTTGGGACGCGGGATCGTTGTACCCAAGAAGAGGTTTCAGTGGGTGAAAACAGCGACATCCCGAACATTGCAGTCGGATGTCGATGCGATCAGGCTCAGAGCGCCTGATTCAGATTGCCGCTGCGGAAGCCTTCGAGGTCGAGCGTGACGTACCGGTAGCCGGCCTGTTTGACAGCGGCGACCACATCGTCCCGTTGGCGGATGACCCGCTCGAGCGCATCGACCGGGACTTCGATGCGGGCGATCTCTTCGTAGTGCCGGACCCGGACCTCGGGGAAGCCCATCTGCTTCAGCGCGAACTCTGCGCCCTCGACGCTCTTGAGGCGAGTCAGCGTGACGGTGGTGCCGTAGGGAATTCGGCTCGCCAGGCACGCGGCCGCCGGCTTGTCCCAAGTCTGCAGTCCGAGCTCCTTCGATGCCGCCCGCACGTCGTCCTTCCGCAGGCCCGCATCGACCATCGGAAACCGAGCCCCCCGTTGCGCTGCCGCGGTCTGGCCCGGTCGGTGATCGCCGAGGTCATCGACGTTGACGCCCAGCACCACGGTTGCGCCCAGCTCGTCGGCGATCGGCTGGACCGAGTCCATCAGCGCGTCCTTGCAGTGGAAGCATCGGTTTCCGTCGTTGACCTGGTAGGCGGCGTTCTCCATCTCCGACGTCTCGACCTGACGCCAGTCGAGGCCCCAGTCCGCAGCCAACGAGGCGCACTCGTCGTGCTCTGCACCGGCAAGCGACGGCGACACGGCCGTCACCGCCACGGCATTGTCGGCCCCAAGGGTGTCCTTGGCCACCCACGCAAGGAGGGAAGAGTCTGCGCCGCCGCTGAAGGCCACCACGACCCGTTCGAGTGATCGAAGCTCTTGGCGGAGGCTGTCGAGTGTCTGCACCCCACCATTGTGGGGCCGACACGCCCCAGATGCGAAGCGCGTCCGAAGATCCCTGTGGTTCCACCGGACCGGTGATCGGGGCTCAACCCGTCCGCCCGAACCGGCGATCCGGTGCTTCACTCGAACCATGGAACTGCAGAACGCCAACATCCTTCTCGCCGGAGCCACTGGCGGTATCGGTTCGGCGCTCGCCCGACAGTTGCGCGCGGCCGGCGCCGATCTCACGCTCGTGGCTCGACACGCCGACCGATTGGACCGGCTCCCGGTCGAGGGCCGGCGATGCGCCGTGGACCTGCGGATGCCGGAAGGCTCGGAGGCAGCAGTCGCGGCAGCCACCGCCGACGGCCGAACGATCGACGCCGTGCTCAACGCCGTCGGCGTCGTGGCCTTCGGCGATGCGGCATCGCTCTCCTCCGACGCGCTCGAGGAACTGTTCCTCACCAACGTCTTCGCCGGCGTCTTCCTCGCTCAGGCGGCGCTGCCCCACATGACCCCCGGCGGAACCATGGTGTCGATGTCCGGCATCATCAGCGAACGGAACCTTCCCGGAATGGCCGCGTATGGCGCTTCGAAGGCCGCCGTCCGTGCGTTCACCGACGGGTTCGGGCGGGAGGCCCGCCGAACCAAGGTGCGCGTGATCGATGCCCGGCCGCCACACACCGAAACCGGGCTGGTCGATCGAGCGATCGCTGGGGACCCGCCAAACTTCCCGCAAGGCCTCACGCCGGATGCCGTCGCTGCCACCATCATCGCTGCGCTCGCAGACGATTCCGTCAAGGACCTCCCAAGCAGCGCCTTCGCCTGAGCTCAGTCGCCCAGCCCGCCCCCGGGTCGCGGCGCTTCGAAGACAGGGGCAGCTGGCTCGATCGCATACATCGCCAGACCTTGCCGAGGCATTCGGTCGGCCTGGTCGAAGGCACCTCCGATGACGATGCGGTTCGGCTCGCC
>CALBVR010000370.1 GCA_937969565.1 uncultured Acidimicrobiales bacterium
TTACAGATCGCCTGGCTCAAGAACAATGTGTCTCAGTGTGGATATTGCCAGCCGGGTCAGATCATGACGGCCGCGGAACTACTGGCTGAAAACCCCAGCCCCAGTACACAGGAAATACGGAGAGCAGCGCGTCCTCCAACGCTTCGAACGGATGCGGCGCCGGGGTCATCTCGATTGCGAACCAACACTCCGACAATGGCGCGGCGCCGCCACGCAGTGCGGGGAGCAGGCCGGCTCGGGCGACGCTCGACTTGCCGCTGCCGCTCGGTCCTACGAGCGCAACGAACCGGCCCGCTGATCGAGGGAGGGCCAGCCGGTTGATGAGCCGTTCGATGAGTCGCTCTCGACCATGAAAGTGCTCGGTGTCGGCTGCGGAGAATGCACGGAGACCCTTGAAGGGGTTTTCGATCTGCGCGCTCGGGTCGATGGCGTCGGGTTCGCCGGTGAGTGCCTCTTGCACCACCTGGACGAACGCGTCGACCGAACCCTGGTCGGCGGCTCCGTCGACGGCCCGCCGGACCTCCGGCGACAAGGCACCGCTGATCTGATCCAGTTCACCCGACAGTCCGGTGAGGGACTGCGCGACCAGCGTGGCGAGGCCGGTCCGATCGGCGGCAGCGTCGGTTTCGAGGTCGGTGCTCGCGGCGATGCGCCCAAGGCCGTGAAGGTAGGCGTTCCCTTCCTGGTCGATGAGGACGGTTTCGGGTCGCAGGTCGCGGTGGGCGACGCCGGCGCGGTGCGCGGCGGACAGCGCCCCGCCCACCTGGCCGACGAGTCGGTGGGCTTCGCTTGCGGTGAGCGCCCCCTGCGCCAACCGGCCGGCGAGGTCTCCACCCGGAAGCAGGCGGGTGACGAGGTAGGCCGCGTCCGGCTCTCGCCAGTAGTCGTACAGCGGAACAAGGTGGGGGCTGTCGAGCGACGCGGCAATCTGCGCCTCGGCTTCGAACCGGCGGATGTAGTCCGGGTCGTTGGCCATCTCGGCGGAGATCACCGTGATCACCACCTCACGGCCGACCGACGGCTGGTAGGCCCGGAACGCAGTGCCGACCCGACCCTCAGCGAGCTTCTCTCGGAGCTCGTAGCCGCGAACGGCCAGCCCTGGTTCTGGAGCCGTGTGCACCGGTCGGCTGTTCGGAGCATCGTCCGCCTCGCCGGTGACGATGCTCGTCTCCAGCTGCCGAAGCCGCACGGTGGGGTCGACGCCGAGCTCCTGGCCGAGCCGATCCGAGAGGTGCTGGTACGCCCGAAGCGCATCGGCTCGTCGGCCGGTGCGATGGAGCGCGGTCATGAGCTGAGCGGTGAAGGCCTCACGAAGCGGGTGTTCCCGCACCAGGGTTTCGAGTTCGGAGACGAGCTCGCGGCTGCGGCCGCGATCCAAGTCGGCATCGATGCGTGCCTCGACCGCTTCGAGCCGAAGTTCGAGCAGGCGCCCGATTTCCGTTTGCGCGAACGACTCGTAGGTGAAGTCCTCGTACGGACGCCCCCGCCACAGCGACAGGGCTTCGCCGAGCACCATGGACGCAGCGTCGGGGTCCGACGCCGCAAGCAGGCGACCCTCGGCGACCAGCCGTTCGAACCGAACGGCGTCGATCGATTCGTCGGGAACGTCGAGGAGGTAGCCGGGGGAGCGGGTGAGCAGGACCGAGTCGTCGGTGCGCTGCTCCCGATCGGGGTCGAGCGCCTTGCGGAGGCCGGACACGTAGACCCACACGGAATTCTGACGGTCTGGGCTGCCCGAATCGCCCCAGAGCGCATCGATGATGGCATCGGTCGAAAACACGGTGCCCGGCGCGGTGAGGAGCAACGCAAGCAGCGCGCGTTGGCGGTGCGCGCCGACATTGACCTCGTCCCCGTCGCTCCGGATCTCGAGTTTCCCGAGAACACAGAATTCCATTTCGCCTCCCGCCAGCGATCGGTCTCGCTCTGGTGGAGAACCCACTGTTCGAGCGACGACTTAATTGGACCTTAAGCGATGTGGGCAACCGGCGTTAAGTCAATGAAATCAACGCGAAAGCCGGGGTCTTGATCGTGCCTCCATGGCACGCATCGCATTGGCCCTCCTTCAACTGTTTCTTCTCACGGTCGTTCTTTCCTCGGCGCCGTCGGACCCGGCGGCTGCTCCGCTCGATCCGGTCGCCGCGCCTGGGCAGTGGATGCCCCCCACCGACGAGGAAGAAGCGTTGATTGTCGAGTCGCTGGCGCTTCTCGACGCGGGCGGACTTCGTCTCCTCGCCGCACCGGTCGTCAGCTTTCACACCGAGCTCGACGAGTGTCTCGGGAACCTCGCGTATTGGCGGGTCGAAGACGGGATCGACCGGGTCTGGGTGTGTTGGACGCACGAGGATCCCGGTGTGCAACGAATCGTGCAGACACAGGCGCTCGTGCACGAGCTTGCGCACGCCTGGGTGCACGCCAACACGTCGGAGGCTGATCGTCAGGCGTTCATGGAAGTCGCAGGCTCCGCCTCATGGAACGGTGCGAGCGATGCGTGGAACGACCGGGGTGTGGAACAAGCAGCGGATCTCATCACGTGGGGTGTGCTCGATCCAGGCGTCCTCTTCGTGGACTTCGAGGGTTCGTCGTGCACCCGGTGGGCAGACGCGTACGAGGCGCTCACCGGCCAATCGGCGCCGACCACGATTGTCGGCGACTGTCCGTGATGGGCGGTGAGCTCAGGCGGGGATGAGGGTGTTGGCGAAGATCTGCCAGGCGAGGAGCGTCTTCGCGACGAGGCTCAGCACGATGTAGGTGCGTTCGCCGACGATGTAGTCCTTCCAGCGGCCGATCTGCTTGTACTGCAGCCACTGGTTGATGGCGAAGCAGTTGAAGAAGATGAAGATGGACACGATGATGCCGTACACGAATCCGGGCGGACCCTGGGCGCCGTCGACGCTGAGGTTGGCGAGGAGGTAGCCGACGATCGCCACCCATGGCCCGATGCCGGCGACGCAGCCGAACCAGAACGGTGTCCACCAGGCCTTGTCCTCGGGGGCGTTGACCATCTCCATGATCCAGCCGAAGAGGATCATCGCGATGTTGGCGAATGCGATGGCGATGAGGGCGCTCAGGTCGGTGATGCCAGTGACCATGGCGATGAGCTTGATCATCAGGGTGGACGACAACGCGTACTCGACCCATCGCATGCGGTTTCGACCCCGGCGCAGCTCCTTCTTGTAGAGCGGGAACAACACGGTGGCGATCAGCACGTGGAACAGCGCCGACAGCAGGGCGAACCCGGCCACGCCCACGGCGAGGGGGTAGCCGAAGAGCTCGTTCAATTCGCCGTTGTCCAGGCTCGTGCCGGGAGGACCGCCGATGTTGAAGCCGGTGACCGGGAGCGTGAAGCCGGTGTCGCCGAGGACCACCATCAACAGACCGGTGACGAGGTGGAGGGCCGCCGCAATGAGGTTGAATCGGCGGAGGCTGGAGGCGCGCTCGTCGGAGAGCTCCACCACCTCCCGGCTGAAGTCGATCGAATGCATGCCTCACCATTGCAGAAACGCTGTTCATTCGGTGGATGGAGCCGGCGTCCACTGCGCAGACCGCGCGACGGAGTGCGATCATGAAGCGATGAGCGATGACAGCTGGGACGACTGGGCCGATGGTTGGGACGAAGATCCGGTCGCTCGGAGCTACTCGCGGGCCGCGTACGCGTCGTTGCTGGCCGATCTGGGCCGACGGGGACTCGAGCTCGCCGGTGCTCGCGTGCTCGACTTCGGTTGCGGGACCGGGTTGCGGACCGAGCAGCTGGTGGACGAGGTCGTGTCGGTCCACGCCGTCGACCTGTCCCCCCGCATGCTCGCCGTCCTCGACAGCAAGATCGAGGGCCGCGGCTGGGCGAACGTGCACTCCTCCCTGACCGTGCCTACGGGCGGTGAGGTCTGGGACCTCATCGTGTGTTCGTCGGTCTGTTCCTTCCTGGACGACTATCCGGCGGTGGCCCGGGAGCTTGCCTCCCGCCTCGACGCCGGTGGCCTCTTCGTCCAGTGGGATTGGGAAGCGGTTCCCGGCGATGCGGAACAGCATGGGCTGACTCGTGACGATGTTCGCAGTGCCCTGGCTGGTGCCGGGCTGGCGGATGTGGAGGTCCGCACGGCGTTCTCCGTGGTGGAGGGCGAGCAGCGGATGGAGCCGCTGATGGGTTCCGGGGTCCGCCGCTGATGGTCAGCCGTCCAATAGCCCGGCTCGCAGGTGGAGTTCGAGGCTGGTGAGGATCGTGGCGGTGATGGCACGGACGCCCTCGTCGTCGTGGTCGCGGCCGAGTGCCCGGATGATCGTGTCCAGGCCGGGCGCTTCGGGTGCGTCGAACCGGTCGTCCTCGACGTCGGCCTCGTGCACGATCTCGGCGATGCGCCACAGGACCGGGTCGGTCAGATCGTGGCGGCGCAGGATGGTCTCGAACGTGACGTCGTTGCCGTGGTGGCTGAGGTCGCAGCCGACCATGTCGAACGCCGTGGCATCGTGCGGCACGTCGTCGGGATCGTCGACGTAGACGAATTCGGCGTCGGGGTCGATGTAGGTGCTGATCAGCCAGGCGGAGGCCGCACGGTCGACGTGAATGCCTGCTCGGGTGGCCCACTTCATCGGTTCGCCCGCTGATCTGCGTCGGCGACCGCTCGCTGTCCGAGCTCGGCGATTCGAAGTTTCGCCCGATCCCGGTGGTCGCTGGGGAAGTGGTCTCTTCGGTCGATGCGCCGCCACTCCCGTCGCCAGCGCTGGACGGTCCGCGGTCCGGCGTCGGGGGTGGATTCGATCTCGTCGAGCAGCGCGGCGTACTCCTCCGCTCGGGCGGTGATGAGCTGGTCGGCGAGCGCCGTGTGTTGGCGCCGCGGTGTGGGGGTGGCGATCCAGACGATGGCTTCGCCGTCCGCCTCGAGGACGGCGGCGGCAACCCACTCCAGTTGTTCCTTGGTGATCGGGGAGTGTGGGAGGGCAACGAGGCCGTCGCCGACCTGGGCAACGCCGAGATCCTTCAGCTTTCGCCAGACGGCGATGCGCGGCGTGGAGGGTTCGCGAGGGATCCGGTAGCTGAGCAGGACCCATTCCGGTGTTGGTTGCGTAACCATGGTTTCAGAGTATATCGTGCCGTTCATGGTGAAACCACGGTTACAAAGTGACCCCTCCCAAGTGCACGACGACGCTTGGCCGGGCGCCACGATCTCCCGAGCGGACTGGGTGGCGGCCTGGACGACCGTGGCCGCGAACAGCTTCGGCGGACCCGCCGGCCAGATCGCCGTCATGCACGACGAGATCGTGGTCCGACGCAAGTGGATCGGCGAGCGGCGGTTCCTGCACGCGCTCAATTACTGCATGCTGCTCCCCGGCCCCGAAGCGCAACAGCTCGCCACCTACCTCGGTTGGCTCCTGCGCGGACCCCGCGGCGGCCTCTTCGCCGGAGCGATGTTCATCCTCCCCGGGTTCCTCTCGATCATGGCGCTGAGCATCCTGTTCGCCGCCTACGGCGACCTCACCTGGGTGACCGGCCTGTTCTTCGGCATCTCGGCCGCCGTCATCGCGGTCGTGGCCAGCGCCGTGCTCCGCATCGGTCGCCGCGTCATCCGCAACGTCCCCATGTTCGCCATCGCCGCCGCTTCCTTCCTCGGAATCTTCGTGTTCGAGGTGCCGTTCCCACTCATCGTCGCGGTGGCCGCCGCCATCGGGCTGCTCGGCAGTCGCCTCGCTCCCGCGTCGTTCAACCTGATCCAGGGGCACGACGAGTCCGCGGTCGAGGACGACCCCGACGTGCTCGTCGGCGACGGGGCACTCACTCTCGGCCGTCCGTCGCTGCCTCGGGCCGTTCGGGTTCTGGGAACCGGGCTCGTGCTGTGGTTCGGCCCCGTGCTGCTCCTCGTCGGTGCGGTCGGCGGGAGCTCGGTGTTCGTGGACGTGGCGTGGTTCTTCTCGACCGCAGCCGTACTCACCTTCGGCGGCGCCTACTCCGTGCTGGCCTACATTTCCCAGGAGGCGGTCAACACGTTCGGCTGGCTCGAACCCGGCGAGATGATCAGTGGCCTCGGCATGGCCGAGACCACGCCGGGCCCGCTGATCCAGGTCGTGCAGTTCGTCGGCTTCATGGGGCCCTACCGGTCGCCCGGATCGCTCAGCCCGCTCCAGGCCGGAATGGCCGGTGCGGTCATCGCCACCTGGGTCACGTTCGTACCCTCGTTTCTCTGGATCTTTCTCGGCGCACCGTTCATCGAGCACCTCCGGGGTCGGCCCGCCCTCACCTCAGCGCTCTCCACCGTCACCGCCGCCGTCGTCGGCGTGGTGCTCAACCTCGCCATCTGGTTCGCACTGTTCACCCTCTTCGACACGGTCGACGAACGACGCGGCTACGGCGGGGTCCTCTATCAACCAGAGCTCGCTTCGCTCAACGTCGCCGGATTGGCGATCGCCGTCGCCTCAGCCGTGGCCGTGTTCCGCTTCCGAGTCCCGACGCTGCGCGTTGTGCTCGCCGCCGCGGCGGTGGGCGTCATCCATCAACTCTTCGTGGCGTGAGCCACGCATCTCCATCAACAAAGGACACATCATGACCACATCCGTGCTCTTCCTCTGCCCCCACAGCGCCGCCAAGAGTGTGGCGTCCGCAACGTTCCTCCGGGATCGTGCGGCTCGTCGGGGCATCGCCGTCGACGTCACGAATGCCGGCACCCACCCCGACGAGATCGTGCTGCCGATCGTGCGGGAACGGCTCGAAGGCGATGGGCTCGACGTGCAGAGCGTCCCGCATGTCGTCACCGTCGAGGAACTCGATGCCGCCGACGTGATCGTCAACATCGGCTGTGACCACGACGACCTCCCCTCCACAGAGAAGCCGATGGTCGAGTGGTCGATCCCGAACTTCAGCGATGACCCGGTGGTCGCCTTTGCCGCAATCGAACAGCACGTGGACGAGATGGTCGACGCTCTTGCACAGCGCTGACCTTCGCCGGGTCAGTCAGTCGGCGACGATCCCGTCCAGCAGGTGTGTGGTCGACTGTGCCCGGCCGGACAGCAACAGTTGCTCGGCGGTTTCGATCGCCTCGTCCGCAAGATCGGTGCGGTAGTTCCCGGACAGGGTCGCGCCGATGCCCTGCCATGCATCGGCATCGGTGGGGAAGTGGTCGACGTGCGCCCGATAGTGGCCGATGGCCCGTTCCCGCGTCGCGATGGCTGCCATGCGTTCGACTCGGTTGGAGGACGGGAGCGAGCTGGCCGAAGCCCGCAGCAGGTCCCCGAGATGACGATGGAGCGCCAGGTTCTGTGCACTCGGCCAACGGGCGATCGCCCGCTCGAATTCCTCGACTGCGGCAAGAGCGTCGCCCTCCGACTCGGCCGCTCGTCCCGCAGTGAGGTGCTGCGCTGCGGCGAGCTCATCGCCGGGTTCCCGGGCGTTCGTCGTCACGAAACGTCGGCGAACGTCGTGGCCGAGCAGCTGTGTCGACGAACCGAAGTGGCGAGCGCGAAAGTCGTCGACCTTCACCACCGTCCCGTCGACAAAGCGGAGCCGGAGCGGATACCGATGTCCCGCCTGGCCCTTCACGTAGATGATCGTCGTCTCCACCGATGCGCTCACGAGCTCCGTGCGGTCCCGTTCCTGCCAATCGCCGCGCAAGACCCGCCAACGAATCGTGTGCGGGTGTAGTTCGAGCTCGATCGGCTGGTCGGGTTGCAGCGACTCGCCCCGCACCATCACGTAGATGGCGAGCCACAGAAGCAGGCTCATGCCGGCAAAGATGAAGGCGTCCCGAACCGGATGCTC
>CALBVR010000371.1 GCA_937969565.1 uncultured Acidimicrobiales bacterium
GCGTCCTGCGGGATGCGACACTGCGGACCGAGCCCATCTGGGACGCGGCTGCACAGCGAATGCGCGGCTGAACAGCGAATGCGCGGCTGACCATCCGGATCTGTGCAGCGCTGGATGCCATTGCGGCACCTCATCCTTCACAGATCGGGTTGGGGATCAGCGGTCGAGTTCTGCCCTTAGTGCTTCGGTGGCCTCGGTCCGACCGTCGCCCTCCGCAGCTCGAACCTCGGCCGAGCGCACGAGGAACGCGTCCAACTCGCCGATCTCGAGCGCGAGCTGGGCAGCAACCGCGAGCGTGTGGACGTTGCGTGGGAGGAGAGCGTCGAGCAGAACGCTGGCGGCACGATCGTGGTCGCCCATGGCCGCCCGCAGTCCCGCCCATCCGACGAGCGCATCGTTCGCGGCCCGACGCTGACGGCCGAGCAACGCATGCTCGCTGACCTCGCGCAGCTGTGCTTCGGCAGCGGTGAAGTCGCCACGACGGGCGAGGAGAAGCCCACGGAGCATCGCCGACGTGTCCCACACCGACGTGCCGGACTGCTGGTCGAGGATGGCCTCGGCACCATCGAGGTCGCCGGCCATGATCGACGCAGCGGACCAGCCGCAGTTGAGCATGACCTGCAACATCGCCTGCGGTCCCGCAGTGCGCTGGAGCGAGGGCGCCATTGCGGCGGCGGCACCGGCGTGGTCGAGCCGGGCGAAGTGACGGAAGCCGTCGATCACCTGCGGAAGCACGCCGGCGGTCGGCGACCGCTGGCTCGCCTCCAGGCTTGCCGTGACCAGACGGTCGACGTCGTCGGAGCGATCGAAGAGCGCGGGAACGGCGAGAAGACCGTTGGCGCCGGCCGCGATGAACGGATCGGCGGAATCGGAGAGGTCGACGATGGCGTCGTGGGCCGTGGCGAAATCGTCGCTCTGCATTGCGGCGAGACCCAGGCCGATCTGGCAGCGGGCTCGCAGGTCGGGTGACCCCAGGTTTCGCTCGACCGAGGTCCGCAGGATCGACACCGCGTCGTGCGGCCGTCCGACGTCGAGGAGCACCGCGGCGCCGTGGGTGGCCAGGCGCATGGCGATGTCGTCTTCGCCCAGGTCGATGGCGTGGCCGTGCGCCGCAAGAAGGTTCGCCGCGTCTTCGCCCAACACGTCGTTGTGGTCTCGGGAAGCGGCAACGAACGGTTCGGCACCGGTGTCGACTCGAGCCAACAGCGCGCCCGCCATCGCACTGCGGGCGTCGTCGAACCGGCCGCTCTCGAGCAGCTGCTCATGGGCATAGGCCCGCACGCTCTCGAGCATCCGGTAGCGGGTCCGTGACCCGATGCGGCCATGGATGGAGATGAGCGACTTGTCGACCAGCGACTCCAGCAGGTCGAGGGTGTCGATCGGGTCGGTGCGCACCGTCGCACCGAGCAGCTCGGCGTCGAAGCTGCCATCGAAGACCGAAGCTGCGGCGAGCATCTCCCGTTCGTCGCCATCGAGGAGCTGCCAACTCCACTCGAGCATCGCCCGCAGCGTTCGGTCCTGCGGCGCTCGCCGCGGCGACAGCAGCGTGAGCCGGTCGTCAATGCGGTCGAGGATCTCCGACACGGAGAGGATCGACGTGCGCGCCGCCGCCAGCTCGATGGCGAGCGGCAGACCTTCGAGTCGGACGAGGAGTTCGGCGAGCGCAGCGTCGTCGTCGACCTCAAAGCCGGGGTCGATCGACAGCGCACGATCGACGAAGAGCTGGGCGCAGTCGTCGACACCCGTCGCTCCGGCGGAGAGCGGATGCAGGCGATACTGCTGCTCACCGGGCACACCGAGGCGTTCGCGTGTGGTGGCGAGCAGACGTCCCGGTCCACCACGTTGGAGCACGGCGGAAGCGAACCGACCCGTCTCTGCGAGAAGGTGCTCACAGTTGTCGAGCACCAACAGCGCCCGAGCGTCGGCCACCTGCTCGACGGCCTGTTCGGCCAGATCGCCCGCAAGCAGCTCGAGGCGGATGGCCGCCGCGATCTGGCCGTACATCGAATCCTCGGAATCGGCGGCCCGAAGATCGGCGAAATACACGCCGTCAGCGAACGACGGGGCCATCCGATGCGCGATCTCGACGGCGAGTCGGGTCTTGCCCATCCCGCCAACACCCGACAGCGTCACCAGGCGATGCGTGTCGATGAGCGAGCGGATCTCGCCGACCTCGTCGTTGCGTCCGACGAGAACGTGGGCTGGTTCGGGAAGGGTGTCTCGGGTCGGGTCGATGGCGCGCGGCGGTGGGAACTCGGCGTTGCCGATCTGGGACAACCCGAGCTTGTGACCGACGCCGCGCAGCTCGAAGTAGCCGAGATCGAACAACCCGACGCCGGTCCCGTTCGGGTCGAACAGCGCAACCGTGTCTTCCGTCAGCAGCACCTGCCCACCGTGCGCTGCGTCGCACACGCGGGCGGCGATGTTGACGCTCTGGCCGAACCAGTTGTTGTTCCGTTGTTGGGCGGTACCGGCATGCATTCCGATCCGTACCTCGATGGGTTCGCTCCCGGGCCAGTCGTGTCCTTCCACAGCAACGATCACCTGTCGGGCCGCGGCGACCGCGCTGTCGGCATCGGGGAACGCCACACCGAACCCGTCACCGCCGATGGAGAAGACCTCGCCGGCATTCGCCTCGAACGCGGCGCGCAGGGACGCGTCGTGCTGCTCGAGGGCAGCTCGCATGCGATCCGGGTCCGCGGCCCAGTGCCGCATCGACCCAACGATGTCTGTGAAGAGAAAGATCACCAGTCCCACCTGACGTGACTCGGTGAGAGGGTAGCGGAGACCACGTGCCCGCTACGGCTCCGGCGATGTGGCTGCGGTCGCAGGGTCAGCGCACCGCCACCAACACGTCGCGCGTGATCGAACGGTCGACCACGTGCTCGAACGACTCGGGATACTCCACCGGAGCGAAGCCGGCGGATCGGACCGCTTCGTCCAAGTGTTCACGCGGCAACGTGTGCAGGTTCCATGCAAGCCCCAGCGCGCCCCCGGGCTCGAGGAGTCGATGCCAGTCTCCAAGGGCCGCTTCGACAAATTCGCGGGGAGACCGAATCGCAGCACCGCCGGCCTTCGCTTTGTGCTGCACCCCGTACGGGAGATCGCCGACGATCACGTCGAACCGCCGACCGGGCAGCAGGGTCCGAGCCACTTCGGAGGAGCCACGGACCACATGGACGGTGGGCCCGTTCCCGATCGAAACCGTGAAGCTCGACGATCCGGCCGCCGGGCCCTTGCGGACGCGCTCCCTGGCGTTGTCGTGCTTCATCCGCTTGTCCTTCAACCAGGTGGTGAGGAACGTTCGATAGTGGTCGACGTCGGCATCGTTCACCTCGATGCCGGTGACGTCCATGTCGTAGAGCAGCCCCCGGTTCAGGGTCGTGCCCCGACCGGCGACAGGGTCGAGCAGCCTCGCCCGTTCGCCCCGGTCGATCCGCTCACGGGCAGTCGCCGACGCCGCCAGCGTGAGATTGAGCATCAGGTGCGTGAAGAGCTCATTCGTCTTCCCGGGATAGCGCTGGATGGTGATGAGATCGTTCGAGAACCGTTCGAACCGCTCCAACACCAACGGTAGGAACCGCTCGTCCTCCTCCACCTCGAAGAGGGCTCGGATGCCCGACAGGTTGGAGAGGAGAAAGCGATCGTCCCCGGTCAGTCCGTCGAGTTCGGCCACGACCCACCCGACGTTGCCGATTGTCTCCGTCGAGCAGGACAGCAACGGCGAGGACATGGCGGGAGCGATGGCCGCGAGCTCAGCCTGCAGCAGCCGCTGGGCCTGGTCGGCGTAGACCCGGTTCGAAGACTCCTTTGTGAGGAGTGCAACGCGAACCATGTTCAACCAGCGAGGTCAGGACACGACGTCGGGGACATCCTCCGAGAATATCGCCGCAGACGCGTCCGCCTGGGGAAACCGAAGCTCGAATCTGGCGCCGCCGAGTGGGCTGTCGGTGATGACAAGTGAGGCGTCGTGTTGTTCGGCGATGTTGGCGGCGATGGCGAGACCGAGGCCGGCTCCCCCGTCACCGACCCGACGCGAATCGTCCAGCCGGGTGAAGCGACGGAACACCTCCTCGCGCCGCTCACGCGGGATTCCCGGACCGTCATCATCGATGCGAATCCTCGGTTCACCACGGATCGTGCTTCCCACGCTGACTTCGACGCGCCCCTCGGCATGGCGCGTTGCGTTGTCCACCAGGTTGGAGACGAGCCGACGGAGCAGACGCTCACTTCCGGCCACCCGTCCGGCGGCACGAATCTGTACCGCCACCTCGCACGGGTGGCTGCGGGCAGCCTCAGCGATAGCGAGCTCGTCGAGGTCGACCTCGTCGGTTCGGCGGACGCCCATCTCGTCGAGCTGTGCCAGCAGGAGAAGATCGTCGACAAGGCCGGCGAGCCGATGTTGCTCCACACCGATGGTCGCGGCAAGGGCCGGCCAATCGACTTCCCCACATCGTTCGGCGGACTCGATCGTGGCGAGGGTCGCCGTGATCGGACTGCGCAGTTCGTGCGAGGCGTCGGAGATGAACTGGCGCTGTTGCTCGGCCGCACGATCGAGACGATCGAGCATGTCGTTCATCGTTCCCGCCAGCCGGTCGACCTCATCGTCGGTTCCCGTCTTTGGAACGCGGACATCGAGACGACCGAAGTCCGCCTGTTCGACCTGGAGCCGAATCGCCTCGACCGGGCGAAGGGCCCGGGACGTGGTCATCCAGGTGGCGGCGGCAACCAGACCGGTCAGCAAGGGGAGGAAGGCCAATCCCGCGATGGTGATGGTACGCACCGCGTCGTCGATGGGGCCTCGGGGCGAGGAGAGCCCTACGGCAAGCTCGAGTTCGCCGATGGCGATGGGGGCAGCGACGGTGAGAGAGAACGGATCGACCTCGACCGGCATCGGACTCCCCTGAACGGCCGTGAGCCCCGACCCCATGAGCGCAGCGATTTCGGCGGCTGCGATCTCCGCGGCGATCTCCGGCGGGATCCGTGGATCGCCAAAGACCACACCGTCCAGCGCCTCGTCTGCCGGCAGGATCGGCGTCGAACGGATGAGCTCGTCGAACTCCTGCGCAGTGATCTGCTCTCCGTCGGCGTCGAAGAAGACGAAGCTGCTGACATCCGTCACCGGAGCTTCGGACAGCGGAGCGAAGAGGATCTCCTCGAGCGCAGCTTCGGCGCGGGCCTGCACCTCCTGTTCGAGAGACAGTTGCAGCCGATTCCGCACGATGGTGCCGGTGGCCAGCAAGGTGACGGCGAACAGCACCGACACGAAGACGGTGAGTCGGAAACGAATGGAACGACGATTCATCGGGCCAACCGATAGCCGTGGCCGTGAACGGTGACGATGATCGGTTCGTCACGGCCGCTGTCGATCTTCTTGCGGAGGTAGCCGATGTACACCTCGACGATGTTCCGGCTTCCTTCGAAGTCCGGGCCCCACACCTGCTCGAGCAGGAAGGACTTGCTGCAGGCCACGCCGGGTTGGCGGGCCAGAACTTCGAGCAGGGTGAACTCCCGATTGGTGAGCGCAACGTCCTCGCCCGCCCGGGTGCACGACCGGTGGTCGAAGTCGATCGCGAGGTCGCCGACCATCTGCACGACGGACTGGCGCGGGCCGGAGCGACGGAGCATTGCCCGGATCCGGGCGGCAAGAACGACGAACGAGAAGGGCTTGGTGAGATAGTCGTCGGCCCCGGCGTCCAGACCTTCGGCCTCGTCGAACTCTCCGGACTTCGCCGTGAGCATCAGGATCGGCGTCTCGATCCCGTCGTGGCGGAGATCGGCGCACAGTTTGAACCCGTTGCGTCCGGGGAGCATCACGTCGAGCAGCAATGCCCCGTAGTCGGTCTCGGTGGCCATCCAGTAGCCGGTGTCGCCGTCCTCGGCGACGTCGACGTCGAACCCTTCCGCTTGGAGGCCGCGGTGCAATGCGGCGGCGACCGTGCTGTCGTCTTCGACCACGAGGATGCGCATGGGGGCAGCGTGCCATGAGCTCCTGAGAAGGACCTGAGAGTGGCTGAGATCGCACCTCAGGCTGTCTCAGTCCGTTCTCAACCCGACGCCGGACGATGAGGGCTCCCCACACAAGGAGCCAATGCAATGACTCGTATCCGTATCCGATTCCTGGCGCTGTGCTGTGCCGTTCTCATGATCGCTGCAGCCTGTTCGTCCGGAGCCGACACCACCACCGCCGAACTTCCGACACTCGCCGACACGTCGTCGGAGAGCAGTTCCGACGACGACGGCGCGGGCGACGAGGCGGATGCCGAGGTCGAGGATGCCGAAGGCGAAGGCGAAGGCGACGACGACGACGACGACGCGGAGGTCGATCCGGAGATCGCGATGGCCGAGTACGAGAAGTGCATGGAGGAGCAGGGCGTTTCGATCTCGACCGCCATCGAAGGCGGCGACGGCGGCGTGGGCTTCGAAACGCTCGAGACCGATGACGACGTCGCCGACACCGAGCTGACATCCGGGGAGTTCGACCCGGAGGACTTCGAGGCCGCGGCAGAAGCCTGCGACCCGATTCTCGAGGACGCGTTCGGCAGCTTCGAGATGACCCCGGAGCAGGAAGCGGAGATGGCCGACCAGATGCTCGAGCTGGAGAAGTGCATGTCCGACCAGGGCTTCGACATCGACATGGGCGGCAACTCGTTCCAGATCGACGAGAGCATCGACTTCGAAGCATTCGAGGCGGCCATGAGCGAGTGCGGCAACGGCATCTTCGAGTCGGTTGGAGCGGGCGAATGAGCGGGAGAATCCGAGTCGTACTCGGGCTCACTCTCGTGCTGGCCGCAACGGCCGCCGGCATCCTGCTGCGTCCGGACGGCGACAGCGAGGCGGTCGAGACGGGTGCTGCTGCCCGAACCGCGATGGTTCCCACCGAGACCGTCGAGGTCACACGACGTGACCTCAGCGAAGAGGTGAAACTGACCGGCACCGTGAGTCATGGCGAGGCGCACAGCCTGGCGATCGAGGCGGACGGGCTCGTCACCAGCGCACCAGCGCAGGACGACATCGTCCAACCCGGCGACGAGCTGATTCGTATCAACGACCGACCGGTCACCCTGGCGGAAGGTTCGGTTCCCCTCTACCGCGAGCTGCGCCGCATCGGCCGCTTTGAGCTCGATGAGGCCGGCGACAAGCTCGGTTTGCAGGAGGGTGACGACGTGGCCCAGTTGCAGCGGTTCCTGCTCTCGAAGGGTTTCGATGATGAGGAGCGGCTCGAGGCCGACGGCATCTTCGGAATCACGACCGAACGGGCGGTAAAGGCATGGCAGAAAGACATCGGTGTACCTGCGACAGGGAAGGTCGATCGGTCCCAGCTCGTGTTCGTCGACGGCCCGCTGCGTGTGGAGTCCGCCCCTGACGTCGGCATGCGCTTCGACCAGGTGACGGTTGGCGCCGTGACCCCATCGATTGAACTGGAGGTGACCAGCCGACAGCGGCCGTTCTTCACCGAAGGAACCCGCGTGTCCATCCAGTCGGATGCCGGCGAGGCTGCCGGGCTCGTGACCGAGGTCAAGCGGACGACCGGAGCGGACGGCTCTGCCCGTCACGCCGTGAAGGTGGAGTTTGTTGCCGAGGCGCCGACCGATGTGGAAACGACGGACGTGGTCTCGACCCGGGTCCTCGCAGAGAACGTCACCACCGTGCCGGTCCGGGCACTGGTCGCACTGGCTGAAGGCGGCTGGGCAGTTCAGGTGGAGGCGGACGACCGACTCCAACTGACCGCGGTCGAACTCGGCACGGTCGTCGACGGCATGGCGGAGATCGATGGCCTCGAGGAAGGCACGCTCGTGGTGGTGCCGGCATGACCCCCGCACTCGAACTTCGCAACGTCACCCGCATCTACCCCGGCGAGCCGCCGATCCGGGCGCTGGACGGGGTCGATCTCCGAATCGATCCCGGCGAGATGATCGCAATCGTGGGACCTTCCGGCAGCGGCAAGTCGACGCTGCTCAACATCATGGGCACCCTCGACCGCCCGACGAGTGGAGAGGTGCTGATCGACGGCATCGACACCGCAACGCTCGGCGACCGACAGCGGAGCGGACTCCGGTCCGGTCGGCTCGGGTTCATCTTTCAGAGCTTCCATCTGCTCGAGGGGGCGCGGGTCGTCGACAACGTGGCGAACGGTCTCCTCTATCGGGGGATCGACCGGTCGACCCGGCTGGAGCGGGCGCGGGACGCGCTGGAGCTCGTTGGGTTGGCCGACCGTGCCGCGACCCGTCCGCCGAAGTTGTCCGGCGGGCAGCGTCAGCGGGTGGCGATTGCCCGGGCGCTCGTCGGCGACCCTGCGTTGATTCTGGCCGACGAACCGACCGGCAACCTGGACTCGCAAACCAGCGAGGACATCCTGGAACTGTTGGAGGATCTCAACGCGCACCACGGTGCGACGATCGCGATCATCACCCACGACCTCGAGGTGGCCGAACGCATCCCCCGGCGCATCAACGTGCGCGATGGACGGGTGGAAGACACGGCCGCTCCCCCGCCGATCCCGGTGGAGGTGCCGGCATGAGACGACACCAACGTTCCACCACGCGGAGCCGCCTGCGGCTGCGCGACCGGTTCGGCACCGGATTGAGCGGGCTGGGCTCCCGGCCCGGCCGAACGTTGCTGACCGCGCTCGGCATCGCATTGGGTATCGCATCGATGGTCACCGTCGTCGGCATCTCGTCGTCATCCAAGGCTGACCTCCTGGCGGAGCTCGATGACCTGGGCACCAACCTCTTGCAGGTTCGGCCCGGCCAGAGCCTGTTCGGTGACGAAGCGGTGCTGCCGACGGACGCAGCGACGATGCTGCGCGCCGTGCCGACTGTGCTCGATGCGGTGGGGGTGACCAGTATCAGTGGCGACGTCACCCGCAACACGCACGACGATGACCCGTACGGGTTGTCCGTGGTCGCCACCGACGGCCGCCTGGTCGATGTCCTGCAACTGGAGCTCGCCTCCGGCCGGTCCATCGATGCGGAAACACAGCGCCTCCCGGTGGCCGTGCTGGGCGCGGTTGCCGCGGAGCGCCTCGCCATCGCCGATGCCGGCGGGGGTCCGACGGTGACGATCGACGGCGTGAAGTTTCAGGTGATCGGGATCCTTCAACCGCACGCCCTGCACCCCGACCTGGATCGGGCCGTCCTGATCGGCGAGGCACACGCCCGAGACGATCTGGGCATCGACCCGAATCACAGCTCCGTCTACGTGCGGGTCGAGCCGTCCCTGATCGAGGAGACCCGGCCGATCCTTGCCCGAACCGCAAACCCCGTGTCCCCGAATGAGGTCGAGGTGTCGCGACCGAGCGATGCACTCGAGGCGCAGACCAAGGTGGATCAGAACCTCCAGAACCTGCTCCTTGCACTGGGTGGCGTGGCGTTGCTGGTCGGCGGCGTGGGTATCGCCAACATCATGGTGATCTCGGTGATCGAACGACGCAGCGAAATTGGTCTGCGGCGAGCGCTCGGCGCCACGCGGGGCCACATCAGCAGCCAGTTCGTGATCGAGGCGGCGGCGCTCTCCACGCTTGGTGGAGCGCTTGGCCTGGGCCTCGGCGTCGCCGCGACATGGGTCTACGCAGACAGTCAGGGATGGAGTCTGGCCATTCCGGTCCAGGCACTTCTGGCGGGCATCGCTGCCGCGCTTGCCATCGGTGCGTTCGCCGGGCTCTACCCGGCGACCAAGGCGGCCCGTCTGGATCCTGCAGACGCCGTCCGACCGCACGGCTGAGGTTCAGAGACGGTCGAGGATTTCCACTCGTTTGCGCTGGTATTCCTCGATCGTCACGAGCCCTTCGTTGTAGAGCGACTCGAGCTGGAGGAGCGCTGACTTCACCGACTCTGCCGTCGTTCCGGGGCCGGGCACGGCTCCGTAGGAGCCCGGCGCGGCGGGGCCGAGGTCGCGGCGTTGCGGAGGCTGGGTGAGCAGGGGTGTCGCCGCCCGCTGGTAGCGGCTTCGTGCTTCCTGCTCGCGTTCGGTTGTGAGCTTTGCGATGGCTTTGCGGAGCAGGTCGACATCGGTGCCGCGTTCGGGTTCAGTCATGGACCGTCTCCCCTGCGCGTTCTGCGAGCCAATCACCGGCCTGGGCAGCGATGACATCGCCGTACTCGACGTTGTCACGCCCGTAGGCCAAGGATGCGTGCTCGGCGATGTCGAGTCCGAGCATTTCCTCGGCGGCCGACACCCGCAGCCACCCGGCGATTCGCAGTCCGGCGAAGACCAGGGTGGAGGCGATCGCGGCGAACGAGACGACTGCGACGACACCGATCAGTTGCGACGCCAGCTGCGCTGCGTTGCCGTGGAACAGCCCGGCCGGACCGTTGCCGTCGAGCGCCATGGCGGGGTCGGCGAACAGGCCGACGGCGAGCGTTCCCCAGATGCCGGCGAAGAGGTGCACGGGAACGGCGCCCACCGGATCGTCGATCTGGAAGCGCTCGAGCAGGAGGACACCGTTGGCGGCGATCGCGCCACCAACGAAACCGGCGACCATCGCGCCGATGATGTTGAAGTGGGCGGCGCCAGCGGTGATGCCCACCAGGCCGCCGAGGAGACCGTTGCCGATCAGGGCGACGTCGGGAAGCTTGACGCGAAGCCAACTGGTGGTGAGTCCGCCGAGCCCGCCGAAGGCCGCACCGACGGCAGTGACGGCGCCGATGGCACCGAGTTGCGAGTTGACCGCGAGCATGGAGCCGGCGTTGAAGCCGAACCAGGTGATCAGCAGAATGAGCACACCGTTGATCGCCATCGGGATGTTGTGGCCGTCGATCGGGGTCGACGTGCCATCCGGTGCGAATCGGCCGATTCGCGGCCCGACGATGATCGCTCCGACAAGCGCGGCGGTGCCGCCGACGGTGTGCACGACGGTCGAGCCGGCGAAGTCGACGAATCCGGCAACCGCCAACCACCCGTCCGGGTTCCAGATCCACCCGACGACCAAGGGGTACATGAGTGCGCTGAGGAAGGCGGAGTAGATGAAGTAGGCCCGGAAGCGGATGCGTTCGGCCACGGCGCCGGAAACGATCGTGGCCGTGGCGGCGGCAAAGGCCATCTGGAAGAAAAAGTGCACCGGCATCGACAGGTTGGGAGCGAACGGCGCCGGTGTCGCTCCGCCCTCCCACAGCCAGGTGAAGCCGACGAAGGAACTGCCGTTGTACGCGATGTGATAGCCGACGAGTGCGAACCCGGCGGCACCGATGATGAAGTCGAGCACGTTCTTCAACATCATGTGGGCGGCGTTCTTGGCGCGGGTCAGGCCGGTCTCCAGCAGGGCGAAACCGCACTGCATGAAGATGACGAAGACCGCGCACACGAAGACGAAGCTGTTGTCGATGGCCAGGCTGGGATCGCTCAGGTCGACCGTCTGAGCCCCGGCGACGGACGCGTCGGCGAGCACGGCAATGCCGGCAATGCTCGCTCCAACACGCAATTTCACCGTCGATCAGCCTCCCGCAGCCATGTGTCGGCTGCTTCCTCGCTCCATGGAGTAATCGGAGGGAAATTCCGTCAGCTGAACAGAACGGGGCGATCGACCTTTACAGATGCGTTACGACTCAGACGGCAATGGGCGGCACAGCCCATCATCGAGCCCGGTCGCGTCGTCATACCGTCCGAGGATCTCCTCGGCGTGGGTGTCGTGACGCGGAGCGGTGGTGGTTGTGTTGGACAACCCCCACGAATCTCGGAACGAATCGATGGAGGCACCGCTCTGGACCGCCGCTGCCTGGACGGCAGCGCCAACGGCGACCGCCTCGTCGTTCTCCGGGACATGCACCTCTCGCTCGGACAGGTCGGCCAATCGCTGACGGTACGCGGCCGACCTGGCCCCTCCCCCGACGAGAAGGAGTCGGCCATCGACGGCGGAACCGCTCGCCTCGAGCGCTCGGAGGCCGTTGAGGAGGCCGCAAAGGACACCGTCGTGGGCGACGCGGGCGAGTTCTTCGCGAGACAGGTCGGTGCGGAGCCCGACGAGCGCACCGCGTGCGGCTGGACGGTTCGGAGTTCGCTCCCCGTCGAACCAGGGAACGAGGCTGGCTTCGACCACGTCGGTTCCGGCGGCAAGAGCGAGTTCGGACAGGCCGGCGGCATCCGTGCCGCACCAGGCGGCCACGGTGTCGGTCACTTTGGTGGCGTTGAGTGTGCAGACCAGGGGCAGGTACCCGCCGGTGGCGTCGGAGAAGCCGGCGACCGCTCCGGTGGTGTCGTACGCCCGCGTCGAGGTCCGGGCGTAGACGGTGCCCGACGTGCCGAGGGAGACAACGGCGTCGCCCTCGGCGAGGCCCAGACCAAGCGCAGCGCCCATGTTGTCTCCGGTGCCCGGACCGACGACCACGTCTCCCGGGAGACCGAGCTCTTCCGCGGCGTCGCCGAGGAGTGTGCCGGCCGCGTCGGTCGGCCCAAGAACCGCCGGGAGCTTCCCGACCCATGCCTCGGGGTCGAGGCCGAGTCGGGCGAATGGTTCGTGAAGCGCAAGATCGTGAGTGGCGTCGTACCAGCCGGTGCCCGAAGCGTCTCCGCGATCGGTCACATGGGCTCCGCTCAGTCGCCAGGTGAGCCAGTCATGCGGCAGCATGACCTTGGCGGTGGCCGTGAGCGAGTCGGGTTCGGTCTGGGCAACCCACGCCAGTTTGGAGATCGTGATTGCGGCGACGGGGACGACGCCCGCCCAGTCCGCCCACCATTCGGCGCCGAGCTCGCGGACGAGTGCATCGGCCTGCGGGGCGGATTCGGTGTCGTTCCAGAGTTTGGCCGGACGGACGACCCGACCGGCGGCGTCGACAAGGACGAGCCCGTGTTGCTGGCCGGCGACGGAGATCGCCACGGCGTCCTTCCGGGCATCTCCCAGTCCTCGCACGGCTTCGACGAGCGCACCCCACCAGGCGTTCGGGTCCTGCTCGGAGACCGGAGGGTTGGTGGGCGGGTGCGTACCGCGACCGGTGGCCACGAGCTCACCCGTCTCCAGATCCCGGAGCTCTGCCTTGGTCGACTGTGTGGACGAGTCGACGCCGATCACGAGGGGCATGCGATGTACCTCTTCTGCTTGGCCTTCGACTCCCAGTCTGGCCGAGCGCACCGTGCGATGTAGCGTTCGGAGATGTCGTTCCAGCACAGTGAGTTCGCTCCCGATCCGCACGATGTGGAGATTCGGGATGCGGCGACGGTGATGATCGTCCGGGAGAGCGATGTGGGGCCGGAGGTGTGCATGGTTCAACGGGGCGCCCGCCTGGCGTTCGGGGCGAGAGCCTGGGTGTTCCCGGGCGGCCGCGTCGACACGACCGACCGGGTCAACCTCGATGCCGTCGGAGCCGGCCTGACGGATGCGGAGGCCTCGCAGCGGCTCGACGTGTCGGAGCACGGGTTGTCGTGGTGGCTGGCCGCGTGCCGGGAATCCTTGGAAGAAGCCGGGCTCCTCCTGGCGGCCGAGGAGAACCGTCCCGCCGACGCGGAGCCGCTCCGACGGCGGGTCGAAGCCGATCCGCAGTCGTTCGTGCCGGCGCTGCTCGACGCCGGCGTGCGCCTGCGTTTCGATGCCCTCCACGACGTGGCGCGGTTCATCACTCCGCTGGGACCGCCGCGCCGGTTCGACACCCGCTTCTTCCTGACGGAGGCGCCGGCCGGGCAGGAGGCCTTGCACGACGATGGCGAGATGGTGGATTCGTGCTGGATTTCGCCGAGCGTGGCCATCGACCGGTGGCGCGAAGGCGACTTTCCGTTGATGTCGGTGACCCATCGGATGCTCGCATGCCTCGACCGGTTCGATTCGGTGGCCGACATGATGGCGCTGGCCGCCGAACGACCGGAGGAACGGCGGGTCCGCGTCAACGATCCAGACGGCAACTACCTCGTGCTGTTGCCGGGTGAGCCCGGGTACGAGCAGGCCGAGATCGAGGTGGAGCACGGCTGGGTGCGGCTCTGGAGATGAGCACCGTGCCGACGTTCCTGGATGATGTGGTGCGACAGGCAGCGCCGGATCGAACGGCGCTGATCGACGGGAACCGCACGATGACCTTCGCCGAGTTGGCGGAAGCGATCGATCGGGCCGGCGCGTGGCTGCGCGAGCGGACCGCGCCCGGCGACCGGGTGGCACTGCTCGGCGCGAACTCGATCGACTACGTGGTGTGGCTCTATGCGATTCCGGCCGCCGGCCGGATTGCGGTGCCGCTGAACACGAGGTTGGCGAATCCCGAGCTCGCACGGTTGCTGGAGTCGGCGGGAGCGTCGCTCCTGCTCCGGGACCGACTCATGGAGGAGCGGTCGTTTCCGATTCCGACGGAGGCGTTGGCCGGGCCTCCGGTTGGGGACCCGCTCGCCGGCGAGAGCGACGCCGAGCGGTCGGGCGTTGCGTGGCTGATCTTCACCTCCGGCACAACCGGCCGTCCGAAGGGGGCGATGCTGACCCACGAAGGGTTGCTTGCTGCGAGCGCTGCCGGTGGCCGGGCGAGAGCGGTCGCCGGCGATGACGTGTACCTCTTCCCGTTCCCGTTGTTCCACGTGGCCGCGTACAACGTGGTGATGGTCCACCGCGCCGGTGGACCGGTGGTGTTGTTGCCGGGGTTCGACGCCGACGCCGTGTTCGATGCATGCCGGGACCATGGCGTGACCCAGATGTCGTTGGCTCCGACGATGCTGTCGATGCTCTTCGACCACCCGCGTTGGGATGCGGATGCGCTGGGCGCAACCCGGGTCATCGGCTACGGCGCCTCGCCGATGCCGCTCCCGATTCTCGAGCGGGTGCTGATGGAGACGAAGCTCGATCTGTCGCAGGGCTATGGGATGACGGAGCTGTCCGGCAATGCGGCGTACCTCGATGCCGACGATCATCGACGGGCCGCAACCGAGGCCCCACACCTGCTTCGAGCAGCCGGGCGACCGGCCGGCGACAACGAGTTTCGGATCGCCGACGACGGCGAGATCCTCGTGCGGGGGCCGCAGGTGATGGCCGGCTATTGGAACCAGCCGGAGCTCACGGCTGAGGTCATCGTCGACGGATGGCTGCACACCGGCGACATCGGCCGGATCGACGAGGACGGCGTGCTCCACGTGATCGACCGGAAGAAGGACATCGTCATCACCGGCGGGGAGAACGTGGCGTCACGGGAGGTCGAGGAGGCCCTCGTGTCTCATCCGAATGTTCGGGCGGCGGCCGTCATCGGCGAGCCGGATGAGCGCTGGGGTGAAGCCGTTGTCGGTGTTGTCGTCGTATCGGGCTCGGAGGTGGGGGAAGTCGAGTTGATCGCGCATGTCCGAACACAGCTCGCCGGGTACAAGACCCCGAAGCGGATCCGGTTCGTCGACGCGCTCCCGCTGAACGCGAGCGGCAAGGTGAACAAGGCGGAGCTGCGACGTGGAGCCGATCAGCCGACCCGCAGATCCTGAGCAGCGTTGACGGTCGACCCCGGAACAGCGGGGAGACCGAGCAGATCGAGCGCCAGGTTGGCCATGTCGTGGCCACGAATGGGTTGCGGTCCGACGTTTGCCGGCCGCGACGTTCCCGGATCGGTTCGGGTGGCCGAGTTCAGCGCATAGAGGTTGGCGCCGGCTCGAACCCCGGGACCCCAGGCAACGAAGGGCACGGTGTAGTTCGTGACATTCGTGGCGTCGTCGTGGAGCAGTCCGCTGTTCGGCCCGCCATGGTCTGAGGTGAGGATCACCGCGGTCGTGGCGTTGAGCGTGGTGTCGGCGCGGATGCCGTCGAGCAGTCGGCCGAGGATGGTGTCGGCGTCGCGAACCGCGTGGTCATAGGCGCCGCCGGCCCAACCCGACGCGTGTCCTGCGCTGTCGGGAAGCCGAATGTGGTACGACACGAAGACCGGGCCCTCGCCGGTGCGGAGTGCGGTCAACGCATCGTCAACGAGGTTGTTGGGATCGCTGCGTCGGTAGGTGTCGATGACGTCGCTCCAGCTGCGGTGCAGGAAGTCGAACTTGCTCTTGCCGACAAAGACCGCCGTGTGCCCGTCTTCGGCATCGACGACGTCGAAGATCGACTCGACGTGCGTTCCGGCAACATCGTGGATCGTCTGCTGGTTGTCCTCGTTGAAGTCGACCTGATGGCCGTCGGCGCCCCGAACGGTCCGGCCCGTGTATTGGGACGTGTGGTTCGGAAGCGTTTTGGTGAGGTCGCGGTCGGTTCGAGCGTTGAGTGTCGATGCGCCGGTGACGATGAGTTCCGTCAGGTTCGGCGCAAGTGCCGATGTGACGTGGTCGGAACGGAGTGCGTCGATGCTGACGTGCAGCACCCGTTCGACCGAGCCGCCGTCGGGCGGCGGGGCTGACGTTGTCGTCGTGGGGCCTGGCCCGGCGACGTCGACGCAGGTGACATCCGTTCGCTTGCCTCGCAGCCAGATTCGCAGATCGTAGGTGGCGCCGTTGGGGGCCGACGTGTCCGTCCACCGACCCGCGCCTTCGATCGTCGCCATCCATCGTCCGTCCCGACGGATCACGTGGCGACCGCCCTCGTCGAGCCATCGGAGCTCGACCGTGGAGCCGTTGACGGTCGCCGTGCACCCGTCTTCGGGCACGGGGACCGTCGTGGTCGTCGTGGTGGCAGCCGGACCCTCGCTGCAGTCGACGTCCATGCGGACGCCGCCGTTCCAGGTTCGAAGTTCGTAGCTCGCGCCTGCGGGAGCGTTGGAGTCCACGTGGGAATCAGCGCCGAACCCTGGGGTGGCCAGCCAGTTGCCGTTGCGTCGGATGATGTGTTTGCCGCCGTTGTCCAACCAGGACAGCGTGACGGTTGCGCCGCTGCGTTCTGCGGTGCACGCGGCCGCGGCCGGACCTCCCGGAGCCGCTGCGAGCAGGGACGCCAGCAGCGCAGCTGCGAGAAGGACGGTTCGAATTCGGGGCATGACGCACTCCAACTTCAGCGCCCAAGATGCGCGCTGATGGCTTCAGCCCAGCCGCCGCAGGTGAACCCGCGGTGACGCCCCGCCGACCATTTCATCAAGCCGGAGGGAATCTGTCGAAAACGCGGAACGGGCCCGCCTCGTCGAAACGAGGCGGACCCGGACCAGGAACCTTTGTCGGTTACTCCGCCGGGAGACCGACGAAGCTCTGCGTCGAGTACTCGTCGACGGGAAGCTTGCCGATGGTGCCACCGGCGTCTTCTTCGACGTAGTCGATGAAGGTCTTCGCGTAGTCGAGGAACGTGTCGGTGACCCGGCCCTCGTCGCTCACGGTTCCGAAGGTCAGGTAGCCGTCGCGGCCACCGGAGATGAAGTCGTTCGTTGCGACCACGTAGGTGGCCTCAAGATCGAACGGCGCCCACGTCTCGGCGTCACGGGCCATGAACTCCAAGTTGCTGAGGCGGCTGCCTTCAGCGGCGGTGAGGTCCATGTCCCAGCGGAGGCCGGCGGCGTACGGGTACGCACCGCTCGAGCCGTCGGGATCGATGGCGAAGGCCACGGCCTCTTCGAGCACCTGCTTGATCTCGGCGCCGGTCATCTCCATCTCCACGATCGTGTTGGCGAACGGGAGGAGGGTGTAGGCGTCGGCGATCGTGAGGTCGCCGGCTGGGATGTCGATGCGGACACCGCCGGCGTTCTGGATCGCAATGTCCGAGGTGAAGCTCCGGCTACGGAACGCTTCGGCGACCAGCTGCTGGATGTCGCCACCGTTGACGGCGGTGTCTTCCACGTCGCAGATGTTGCTGCGGCCCTGGCCGGGAATGCGCTCGAGGCAGAGATCCTCGGTCACGGTGCCGATGACCTCGAGGGTGAGCTCGTCCACCTGGCCGGAGAATCCGTCGAGGATCTCCTGAGCCGCGGCGTCCGGCGTCACGATCGACAGTTCGTCGATGGCTGCAATGTCGGCGAGGACGGCGTCACGGAGGTCGCCTTCCAGCTCCACACGGCCTTCGTCCTCGACGAGTTCACGTTCGAACGTGTCGTTGAGGAGGAGGTGCGGTGTGCCGTCACACGAGGTGACGTTGCCGCTGCCGTCCCAGCTCACGTTGAGCTCGCCGACGATGGCCGAGTACTGCCAGGCATGCACGATGCAGACCGGGTTGCCGGCGGCATCGGTCGTGTTGACCGGGTAGCTGTCGACCGGGTTGAGGCCCAGGTCTTCGAAGTCGCCGAGCAGCGAGTGGCTGTCGCCGCCGACGATGACGTCGACGCCGGTGACCATCGAGGCAAGGTTCAAGTCGTTCGCCAGCTGAATGTGGGTGACGAGCACGATCTTGTTGATGCCGACTGCGGCGAGCGCATCGATGCTGTTCTGAGCGGACTCGATCTCGTCGAGGAACACGGTCGTCTCGAGCGGGCTCGAAGAGTTCTGCGTCTTGTTCGCGATGTCGATACCGACGAAGCCGACGAGCTGGCCGCCGTAGTCGATGACCTCGAACGGCTCGATGAGGGACTCGCCCTCCACCGGCTCGAGCGGGGTGCCGACCTCGGGAACGACGTTCGCAGCGATGACGGTCGTGCCGCACGGGTCATCGGCGAGGAAGCCGAGGAACTGGGCGAGGCCCTCGTCGCTGTCGTCGAACTCGTGGTTGCCGAGCGCGAACACGTCGAAGCACGCCTGGTTCATCATGGCGGCGTCTGCTTCGCCTCCGAAGAGGCTGTAGAAGAGCGTGCCGGTGATGGCGTCACCGGCGTGCACCTTGGCGACGTAGCCGTCGGCTGCGTCGGTGAGCTCGTTCATCTTGGCGACGACGTTCGGGAAGCCACCGATGCTCACGCGGGTCTCTTCGCCGCCGAGCATCAGGTCGGCCGAGTCGGGGTCGAGGTGCGAGTGATGATCGTTGATGTGCAGGATCGTCAGGTCGAGCGAGCCGGCGGAGCCGCCTTCGCAGCCACGGTGACGGGTCGTGCCCTGATCGTCGTTGCACGTGTCCGTGCCCTTGCCGCCGATGAGGAGGTCGTTGCGACCGTTGTTGCCGATGAGGGTGTCATTGCCCACACCGCCGACGATGCGGTCGTTGCCCTTGCCACCGTCGAGGAGGTCGGCGCCGCGGAAACCGAAGATGAAGTCGCGGTTGTCGCCACCCTGAATCGTGTCGGCCTGGCTGCCACCGGTGAGGATGTCGGAGCCGGCACCACCCTGGATCATGTCGCGGCCACCTTCGCCGGCGATGATGTCGTTGCCGATGCCTCCGCGGAGAACGTCGTTTCCGCCGCCGCCGCAGATGAGGTCCGAGCCACCCTTGCCGCTGATGACGTCGGGTCCATCGGTTCCGACGATGACGTCCGGTCCGGAGGTTCCCTCAACGGGGACTCCTGGTTCTGCGACGATGGTCGCTTCGATTCCTCCGCACGTCAGCACTTCGTCCTGTGCGGCAACCGGCGATGCGGCCACCGTCGCTCCCAGAATTGCGATCGCACCGAGGAGCGCTGTCCAGCGCTTCTGCAGTCGTCCCTTGCTCATACTTTCTGCCTCCCTTTGGCTTCCACCCGGCAACCTATGTGCTCGCAGTCTGTCAAAAGGAAGCGGAGCGTGACGGAAAAGTGAACATCTTGTTGCGCGGGGTGGCGACGGAGGGCTGCTACGTTGCCGCGATGCATGAAGAAGAGGACGCTCGCACGGCACTTCGCCGCGTTTTCATGGGTCTCCATCCCGAGGTGACGGTCGACGGTTTGCACGGGTCGGCCACCTTCCACCCCGAACGCGAGCACCGAGGTGCGCCCGGTTGGGTTCACGGCGGTCTGGCGGCAACCGTGCTCGATCACTTCTGTGCGCGGATCGCCAGCGCGGCGCTGGACTCCAAGGTGGCCACGGGCACGCTCGATCTTCGCTACCGCCAGCCGGTCCTGCTCGACGGCGGCCCGTATCGGGTCGAGGGTTCTGCGGAACCGCCCGGTTCACGCTCGGTTCGGGTGAAGGCAGCGATCCTCTCCCCCGAGGGCCGTCCGCTCACCGAAGCCAGCGGGCTCTTCGTCGCCGTTCAGCGGTAGGGGTCGCCGTCGATGGGTTCATCGGCGAACCCAGGGTCGCGGCAGATGCGAAGATGAACGTCGTGGAACAAGCGCTCCCCTCTCCCTCGCTCGTGGTGTTGGTCGGGCCACCGGCATCGGGGAAGAGCTCGTGGGCGGCCGAGAACTTTCGGCCTGAGCAGGTGCTGTGCGCCGACACGCTGCGAGGCGTGGTCGGCGAGCACGAGCTCGATCTGGCGGCGAGCGATGACGCATTCGAGATCCTCGACCGCGTGTTGGCGATGCGAATCGGCCGGAAGCTGACCACCGTGGTCGACACGACCGGGCTCGAGGATGCCCGCCGACAGAGCTACCTGGAGCTCGCTCAATCGGGTGGCGTCGCTGCGGTTGCCGTGTCGTTCTCGACGTCAGGCGCGGAGTGCAAACGGCGCAATCGTGAGCGAGCGCATCCGGTGCCCGCCAAGGCGATGGACACGATGCTGAAGCGCTACCGAGACGTGGCGCCAACCCTCGAAACGGAAGGGTGGGATCAGGTCATCGAGCCGACGCCGGTTCGCATGGTGACCCCGAAGCTGCAGGTGACGGAGACCGAACCCGAGGCCGACGCGGGCGCGAATCCGCCGAGCGGGTTGTGCTTCGGTCTGCATATCTCGGATTTCGGGTGGATTCCCGATGGCGTGCCGGCCGCTGAAGCGCTCGCCGATTTGGCGCAGCGTGCGGAGGCAGCCGGGTTCGAGAGCCTGTGGGTGATGGACCACCTGATCCAGATCCCGCAGGTGG
>CALBVR010000372.1 GCA_937969565.1 uncultured Acidimicrobiales bacterium
TCACGCGCGTCCAAGAACGGTTCGCGCAGTACGACCCGCCGCGGCCGTCCGCCGGCAAAGAAGTCGACCGCAAAGAGCGGGACCGCCCGGAAGGGCTCCTCGTCCCGCAAGAGCACGGCCAAGAAGCCGGCTCCGTCGCCGGTCCGTCACACGCTGGCCGCCGCCTTGGAAGGCCGTGGGGCAGAACTGACCGGGCTGTTCCTCATCGCCGCCGGCATCCTGGCCGCACTGGGCATCTACACCGGCACGTCCGGCCCCCTCGGCCGTGCGTTCGACGACGGTTTCGGCTGGGCGATCGGCGTCTTCCGATATTTCGCGCCGCCAGTCATCATCCTCACCGGCCTTGCCGTCATCCGGCGAGGCGACGAACCGTACGATCTGTCTCCCCGCATGATCGTGGGCGGACTTGCCGCCCTCACCGCCACCGCCGGGCTCGTCCATCTCGCGGGAGACGCACCCCCGTGGGGGAGCAGCGTCGAAGCATTCTCGCAGGCCGGCGGCGTGCTCGGCCTCGCCATCGGCGGGCCGCTGGTGGCCATCGCCAGCTTCTGGGGTGGCCTGTTGATCCTGCTGTTCCTCGGCATCTCCGGCCTGCTGATCATGACCGGTCTCTCCCTGCAGCACCTCGTCGACACCGTCGCGCACCGAGCCCGTCCGGTGGCCGGCGCCGCCGCCACCGGAACCCGTTCACTGTTCGTTGTCGGCCGGGACCGCGGTACGGACACGACCGAGGTCATCGATCTCACGGACGACGACCCCGCAGCGGATGCACCATCGATCCACATCGGTGGCCAGACCGACGCGGCCGAGGCCGCAGCCACCATCGAGATTCCGGTGCCGCGCGAAGACGAGAAGGCCGCGGACGACGAACCCGCAGCGCCGCCGGAAAAGACGTTCGAAGAGAAGAAGGCGATCTTCGACCAGGACGGAGCTGCCCCAGAGCCGACCATCGTCGTGCCGAGTGCGGCCGCTGCCCCGCAACAGCTCGAGGCCGAGCTCGCCGTCACCACCTCCGGCGAACAGACGTGGACGCTGCCGCCAATGTCGATGCTCGCCCGTTCCGACTCCCAGAGCGTCAACGAACAAGCTGTTCTGGACCGTGGTCGCACCCTCGAGCGGGCGCTTGCCGAACACGGCGTCGAGACCCGCCTCGTCAACATGGTCGTCGGCCCGACCGTCACCCGATTCGAGCTCGAACTCGGGCTCGGCGTGAAGGTGTCCCGGGTCAAGAACCTCAACGACGACATCGCGTACGCGATGGCGTCGCCCGACGTGCGCATCATCGCCCCGATTCCGGGCAAGCAGGCCATCGGCGTCGAGGTCCCCAACGAGGAACGCCAGATCATCGCCGTCGGCGACATCTTGTCCTCGGGCGAGGCCGTGAAGGCCAAGGGGCCGCTCGCGGTGGCCATCGGGCGAGACATCAACGGCGAGTCGCTGCTCGCCGACCTGTCGAAGATGCCGCACACCCTCGTCGCTGGTGCGACCGGCGCCGGCAAGTCCTCGGGCATCAACTCGATCATCACGTCGCTGCTGATGCGAAACACTCCCGACGACGTCCGCATGATCCTCATCGATCCCAAGCGGGTCGAGATGACGCAGTACGAGCGCATTCCCCACCTGCTCACCCAACCGGTCACCGACCCGAAGAAAGCCGCCAACGCGCTTGCGTGGGCGGTGCGGGAGATGGAGCGCCGCTACGAACTGCTCGAAGAATGCCGTTTCCGCGACATCGGCGGCTACAACGAGGCGTTCGATCAGGGCAAGGTGAAGGCGAAAGCGGGCCAGCTCGGCCCCGACGGCGAGCCCCGTCAGTTCCATCGCCTGCCCTACATCCTCGTCGTGGTCGACGAGCTCTCCGACCTCATGATGGTGGCCGCCCGCGACGTCGAAGAGTCCATCGTGCGCATCGGCCAGAAGGCACGCGCCGTCGGCATCCACATGGTGATCGCCACCCAGCGGCCGTCCGTCGATGTGATCACGGGTCTCATCAAGGCCAACGTTCCGGCTCGGATCGCGTATGCCGTGTCGAGCATGCAGGACAGCCGCGTGATCCTGGGTGCCCCGGGCGCCGAACGCCTCGTCGGCAAGGGCGACATGCTCTTCCAGGACCCCACCAGCTCCACGCCGCTGCGACTGCAGGGCGCCTGGGTCGAGGAGAGCGAGGTCAAGCGCATCGTCGACCATTGGCGCCGCCAGGTGACCGAGGCAGAAGCCGACGTTTCACCCGACACGCTCTTCGTTGAACCGTCGGCACCCGACACCGGCGGGCTCACTCCGCCGCCGTCCATGCCGTCGATGCCCTCCGCCCCGCCCGCTCCTCCGGCCGGCGACATGATCACGGCCGACCGTCCGACCACCGCCGACGACGACCTCGACGAGCTGTTCTGGCAGGCCACCGAGCTGGTGGTCTCCTCCGGTCTCGGGTCCACGTCCATGCTTCAGCGCAAGTTGCGGGTCGGCTTCGCCCGAGCCGGTCGCATCATGGACGAGCTCGAGAACAAGGGCGTCGTTGGGCCGAGTGAGGGCTCAAAGGCCCGCGAAGTGCTGTGGACGGTCGACGAGTTGCAGAAGCTCCGCGACGGGCAGTGAACCGGGCACACTGTTCGGCGTGACATTCCTGACTGAACCGGTTCTGGCCGTCGCGATCATCGAAGTCCTGATCGGCCTGTTCCTGCTGACCAAGGCCGCAGACCAGTTCGTCGACGGCGCTGTCGGCGCGGCGGCGGCCGCCCGGATCTCGCCGATCGTCGTTGGCGCCGTGATCGTCGGCTTCGGTACCAGCGCTCCCGAGCTCCTCGTGTCCGGCATTGCCGCATGGAACGGTGATGTCGAACTCGGCGTCGGCAACGTCGTGGGCTCGAACGTGGCGAACCTGTCGCTGGTGTTGGGCGCGGCGGCGCTGATCGTGCCGATTCTCGTCACCAAGTCTGTCCTGTCCAAGGAAGCGCCGCTCTCGCTCGCTGCCGTCTGCCTGTTCGCCTTCTTCACGGTCGGCGGCTTCGAGGTCTGGGAAGGCATCGTCCTGCTCATCGTCCTCGCCGTCGTCCTGACGTGGATCGTCGTCGGCGGCAACGAGGACTCGGTCGAGGAACTCGAGATCGACGGCGATGCCACGCTCGGCCGAAGCCTCGTGACGACGCTCATCGGTTTGCTCGGCACGCTCATCGGTGCGCAGCTGATGGTCTGGGGTGCGCTTGCGATCGCCGATGAACTCGGCCTCTCTGGCGGATTCGTCGGCTTCACGCTCGTCGCAGTGGGGACGTCGCTGCCGGAGCTCGTGACGGCGGTTGCTGCGGCCCGGAAGGGCGAGACGGAACTCATCCTCGGCAACCTGCTTGGCTCGAACATGTTCAACAGCCTCGCCGTGGGCGGCGTCATCGCGCTGCTGGGCGCCGGCCCGATCAATGACGAACTGATGCGCACTTACGGCATCGTCGTGATGGTGATCGTTGCGACGTTGGCATGGATCTTCATGGTCGCCCGCAAACGAGTGTTCAAGTTCGAGGCAGTCACGTTGCTTGTCGTGTACTTCCTTGCGATCCTCCTCCTGTCCGAAACCGGCGCCGGCGAGAGCATCCGCAGTCTCATCGAGGGCTGACCGGGCGATCCACCGGTAGTCTTGGGGGCGTGCCAGAGCGCTACTGGATTGAGACGCTGGGCTGTCCGAAGAACGAGGTCGATTCCGACAAACTCGTCGGAACGCTCACCACGCAGGGGATGGCCGCAGCGGCGCGCCCCGAAGACGCCGATCTTGTAGTCGTCAACACCTGCGCATTCATCGAATCCGCCCGCCAGGAGTCCATCGACACGGTGCTCGGGCTCACCGAGCAGGCCGGCGACGCCAAGGTCGTCGTGACCGGCTGCATGGCGGAGCGCTACGGCGACGAACTCGCCGAGGCCCTGCCAGAGGTTGAACGGGTGGCCGGCTTCGGCGTGCCCGTGACCATCGGTCGCAAACCGCAGGACCCGGCCGTTCCCAGCTTCGATCTGTTGAACCTGCCCCGTCCGGCCTCGAGCCGTCCCTGGGCGTACGTGAAGATCGCCGAGGGCTGCGACCGCAACTGCGGCTTCTGCGCCATTCCGACCTTTCGCGGACCGCAGCGTTCGCGAACCCACGAATCCATCCTCGCGGAGGTGGACCAACTGGCCGCCCAGGAGATCGTCCTCGTCGCGCAGGACCTGGCCTCCTTCGGTCGAGATCAGGGCGTGGGGGAGCGCACGATCGTCGAGCTCGTCGACGAGGTGTCGGCCCGGGTCGATCGTGTCCGCCTGCTCTACCTCTACCCGTCCGACCTCACCGATTCGCTCATCGAGGCGATCCTGCGGACCGAGGTGCCGTACTTCGATCTGTCGCTCCAGCACGTGAGCCGGCCGCTGATGCGGCGCATGCGCCGGTGGGGCGATGGCGAGCGGTTCCTCAACCGCATCGCCGACATTCGTGAACGCGCACCCGATGCCGCGTTCCGGTCGAACTTCATCGTCGGCTATCCGGGCGAAACCGAGGACGACCACGACGCCCTGCTCGACTTCGTGGAACAGGCACAGCTGGATTGGTGCGGATTCTTCCCGTACTCGCCGGAGGAGGGCACCTACGCCTACGACCTCGACGGCGCGGTGGACGACGCCCTCGTCCAAGACCGACTCCGGGAACTCACGGAGCTCCAGGACTCGATCACCGCCTCGCGGCGTGACGACCTCATCGGTTCGACGCTCGACGTTCTCGTCGATTCTCCCGGTATCGGACGATCGCACCGAGAAGCGCCCGAGATCGACGGCGTGATCCTCATCGGCGAAGATCA
This sequence comes from uncultured Acidimicrobiales bacterium, assembly GCA_937969565.1. Taxonomy (GTDB): domain Bacteria; phylum Actinomycetota; class Acidimicrobiia; order Acidimicrobiales; family SHLQ01; genus SHLQ01. The sequence continues at coordinate 4,803 of CALBVR010000372.1, forward strand.
TGAGGTGGGGACGATCGCGCGTGTGGACATTGCCGGAGCCGTGGGCCCGGATCTGGTCGCGGTTGGCGTGGACCCTGACCGGGCCGAGCCATGAGCACCCGCGAATCAGTACTGCATCACAGCGCGAAGTTCGTCATGAATCCGGCGAACATGATCACGGCCGCCCGCATCGCCGCATCGCCGCTGCTGTTCATCGCGATCGTCTCGAACGAGGACTCCAACGGCACGTCCTGGCTGGCCTTCGCGTTGTGCTGGATCTTCGGTGCCACCGACTACGTCGATGGCGAGCTCGCCCGGCGATACGACCTGGTCAGTCGTTCCGGGGCCTTCCTCGACCCGTTGGCCGACAAGGTTGTCGTCATCGGCTCGATGGTCAGTCTGTTCATCGTCGGCCGCTACCACTGGTTCCCGGTCGCCCTCGTCGTGATTCGAGAGATCGGCATCACCGCCTTCCGCAGCTACTGGGTTCGCAAGGGCCGGGTCGTGCCCGCCCGCACCCTCGGGAAGTGGAAGTCGCTCTTCCAGGGCCTGGCGATCGTTGCGGCCGTGTTCCCCACGTGGAAAGACCAGGATCTCGTCGTCAACGGCCTGCTCTGGTTCGCCGTGGCATTCACCCTCTACTCGGGGCTCATGTACCTGCTCGACGGTTCCGCCGCGACCCGGGCGAGTGGCAACCTCAACGAAGCCCCGTGATCCACGAAGAAAGTGTGGCCAGCAATGCGATGTGAAGTTGTCGCCGTGGGATCCGAGCTGCTGCTCGGGCAGATCAACGACACCAACTCCTCCTGGATCGGACAGGAGTTGGCGGCGGTCGGGATCGACTCCCACTACCAGACGAAGGTGGGGGACAACCTCGACCGGATGGTCGAGGTCATCGAGATCGCCCTCGAGCGCAGCGATGCCGTCATCTGCACCGGTGGCCTCGGGCCCACGCAGGACGACATCACCCGTGAGGCGATCGCCAAGGTGATGGGTGTCGAGCTGGTCACCGATGAGGCATTGGTGGACAAGATCCGCCAGATGTTCGGCAGCCGGGGACGCGACATGCCCGAGAGCAACCTGTTGCAGGCCCGAGTTCCCGCCGGCGCAAGCGCCATCCCCGTGCAGCCGGGTACCGCTCCCGGACTGGCGGCGGAGTTCGAGCGAAACGGCGAAACGAAGCTGATCTATGCGGTTCCCGGCGTGCCGTGGGAGATG
>CALBVR010000373.1 GCA_937969565.1 uncultured Acidimicrobiales bacterium
GAAAGACCTGGGCCCGGGTGGACAACCTCTTCTCGTCATTCCAGCCGCTGGCCCCACCCGAGCTGCTCCTTCGTGAACTGCGAGACAACAAGCCGGACGCGTTCGAGCACACCCGGGAACTGTGGAGCGAAACGATCTGCCCGGTGCCGGGGTCGGAGCTCGACTTCGACGGTGACGAGCTCGTCGTTCACGAGCACGGGTTGACCGTGCCGGTCCGGTTGTTGAGCGACGGCTACCAGACCGCGTTGGCCCTCGTGACCGACACGTTGCAAGTGGTGTTCAACGTGTTCGACAGTCCGGAGAGCGCCCGGGGTCTCGTCGTGATCGACGAGGTCGGCTCGCACCTGCACCCGACCTGGAAGATGCGGGTGGTGGAACAGCTCCGCACGCTGATGCCCCGAATGCAGTTCCTGGCGACCACCCACGATCCGCTGTGTCTGCGGGGCTTGAAGACCGGCGAGATCGCGCTCATGCAGCGGCATGAGGACGGCTATTCGTTCGGTCAGTTCGACATGCCGTCCCCGGAGCGGATGCGGGTGGACCAGTTGCTGACCTCCAGGTTCTTTGGGCTGGCCACCACGATCGATCCGGCGCTCGACGCCGAGTTCAGTGAGTACTACCAGCTGCTTGCGATGACGACCGCCCAGGTGGAGGAGCTCGGGAAGACCGATCGGTTGGCCGAGCTGCGGGATCGCTTGAGTGGCGAGGGAATGCTCGGGCACACTCGTCGAGACCAGCTGATCTACGAAGCGATCGACCAGTTCCTCGCAGCGGAGAAGGCGCTGGAGCGGACACCGGACGGCGACGCCGCCGACCGGCCTGACCGACAGGCCGTCTACGCGCACATCGGCAAGCTCTGGAACTACGAGGCCGTGCGCGAGGGCCTCGCCGATTCATGATCCGCATCGATCGAGCAGGGGTGGCGGCACCGTCGGTGCTCGTCGATGAGGACTCCAGTGCAGCCCGCGAGTTGGCGCGGGCTCGCACGTCGCTGGCCGAGCACGACGGTGACCCGTCGGACTGGAAGTTCAGCTTCTCCGTCTATTCGAACGGCGACGTGAAGACCGCCCTGTCATCGCTGTTCCACGGCAAGTGCGCCTATTGCGAAAGCCGCTACGACGCCACCCAACCAATGGACGTGGAGCACTGGCGGCCGAAGGGCCGGGTTGAAGCGGCGGATGGAACGAAGGTGAAGCCGGCGTACTGGTGGCTGGCGGCGGCGTGGTCGAACCTGCTGCCCAGCTGCATCGATTGCAACCGGCGCCGCTGGCACACGAACGTGGTGACCGAGGCGGAGGAGAAGCTCGGCAAGGAGGACCAGTTCCCGCTGCTCGACGACACTCGGGCCGGCGCCGAGGGCGAGGAGGAGAACGAACGACCGTCGTTGATCAACCCGTGTGTCGACGACCCGGCCACGTTCTTCGAGTTCACTGACGAGGCCGTGATCCGGCCGAGGGACGGGCTGAACGAGTCCGAGACGCAGCGGGCCATCGACTCCATCCGTGTGTATGCGCTGAACCGATCTGCGCTCGTCGAACAACGGCAGGAGACGTTGCTTCGCGCCCAGATGAGCGTGGCGATCGTGCACCGGGTCGCCGAGATGCGGGTGGAGCAGCCCGACATGTCCGATGCGATCCGGATGGTGGTGGATCGGATGGTGCAGAACGAGTTCGTCTGGCTGGCCACCCACTGCCGCGACGACGCCGAGTACGCGCTGATGATCCGACAACTCGTCGACCGCGAGTTGGCTGACTTTCGCGAGGCGCTCGACGCGGTCGAGTGAGTCGGTCAGATATCCGGGTTCTGCAGGCGGAGTCCTCGCCCGCGCACGACGTCGATTCCCACCGCCGTGTCGAGTTCGTGGAGTCGGGCGCGAAGCCGTTTGATGAGACCGTCGATGGCCTGGTCGCTCACGCCTTCGGCGGCGACGTCGCTCCAGACCGTTTCGACGATGGCGGCGCGTTCCACGACCTCACCCTGCGCCGCGTCGAGCATGCGCAGGAGTGTGAGTTGCCGGGGTGACAGCGCCGGTTCGAGCAGTCGCGCATCCACCCAAACGGCGTCCGTGTCCGGGTCGATCCACAGTCCGTGCAGACGACCGATGCGCGGTGCCATCGGTGTTGCGAGCGGATCGGTGAATCGCAGGGAAAGCACGCCGGCGAACACCAGCACGTCGCCTTCGAGGAGCACCCGAGGTTCCGTGGTCACGGGTTCGCCGTCGATGAATGTGCCGTTGTGGCTGCCGAGGTCGACGACGGCCCATCCGGTCGCCGTTCGTTCGAAACGGGCATGCGCTCGACTGAGCTGGGCAAGATCGAACGAGATGGCGGCATCTGGCGATCGACCCAACACGCTCCCGTCAACGAGTGGCCATTGTGTCGATTCCGAACGGGCGGGATCGCCAACGAGGACGAGCAGTGCGTCGTTCACCTGGTGAGCTCCCCCACGCATTCGCTGCCGGCGGGAGCGAGGACGAGCTCGTCGGCGAGCAGGTAGCCGTCGGCGCCTTCCTTCACGAGGCTGGGTACGAGGAAGCGGGCGGTTGGCGACGCCGCGGGCATCGTGACGACAACATGGCCCGACCGCCCGGGTTCGAGGGCGAGCTCCACTTCGTCGGCACCGATGGAGGCGTCGGATTCGCTGGCGACGAGATCGAAGTTCTCGTCGAGCGTGAAGAGGCGGATGAGGGCGGCCTGCGTGTCTGCGGTCGGCGCGACGTAGGCACGGAACACGTAGCCGGAGCCGGGGACGATGGGGATGGTTTCGCCGAAGAGGCCGAAGTCGCCGGTGGCCCCGACCCGCACGGCTGCGGTCTGGTCGACTCCGCCGGTGGGTGAAACGTCGTTGTTGGCGGCGACCGCGTCGAAGAAGCCGGTCGGCACGTTGCCCGACTCGAAGTCCGGCTCCGTCAGCAGGTTGCAGGCGAGCCCGGCGGCGGTTCCCGCAGACCAGGCCGTCACATCAGTACCAGGGGAATCACCGCGGGTGAGCAGGGCAGCCGCAATGACTGCGACGAGCACGACGCCGCCAATCAACGGCGTGGTCCAACGAGAGCGCTTTGCAAGCGGGGCGACCGTTGGCGGAGCCGGCTCGTCGATGGAGCTGACCATGTCATCGAGGCTGGCGAAGCGATCGGACGGCTGCTTCGCGACCGCCCGGAGGATGGCGGCATCGAACGCGGTTCCGAGCCATGGGTTCGTCTCGCTGGCCGGGGTGGGGGCAGCGTGGAGATGATGGTGCATGGTCGACGCGACCGTGTCGCCGTCGTCGGGGTAGGGCCACCGGCCGGTCACCATTTCGGAAAGGAGAACTCCCGCGGCGTACTGATCGGACGCAGGGGTCGGTTCTCCGCCGCTGAGCACCTCGGGAGCCAGATACCGGGGCGTTCCGGCCGTGATGCCATCGGCGGTGAGGGTGCCGGAGTCGGCACTCCGACTGATGCCGAAGTCGATGACGGAAACGCGGTCATCCGGTCGAACGATGATGTTGTCCGGGCTGAGGTCTCGGTGGACGATGCCCGCCTCGTGGACGTGGTCGAGCACGCCGGCGAGCGACGAGAGGATCGTCCGAGCTCGCCCGGGCGAGAGCGGCCCGCCGCGGAGTTCATCGACGAGGGGCGAACCGTCCACCCATTCGGACACCAACGCCGCTCGGCCACCGGCTTCGATCACATCGATGAGGGCAGGCACACCGTCGTGGTCGAGGGTGGCGAGCGCGTCGGCCTCGCGGCGAATCCGCCCGACATCGATGCCGACGTCGAGGAGCTTGACCGCCACCGGGGTGCCATCGGCTTGTCGCCCCCGGTGGACCACTGCGCTTCCGCCCCGCCCGACCGTGCCCTCGAGCGTGATGCCGACTGCGGCCGCTGCGTCGACGAGACCGTCGGGCGGCGGAGTGGCGGCGGGCGTGGGCACCCGGAAACGGTACCGCCACCCGGGCTCTTCGGGTGTCAGCCGAGCAGTGCCTCCACCACCTCGGGCCGCCACTGGCCGTTCACCGCATCCCAGGCACCGAACTCACCGCTGAGCTCGAAGTAGGCCCAGCCGGCGCCGTTGCGCTCGGCGCTCTCACGAACGGCGGCGGTCCATGCCCGGCGTGACTCGGGATCGGTCGGATCATCGACCGGGCTCAAGACGCCGAACTCGCCGACGTACAGGCGGACACCTTGCTCGCTCGCCCAGTCCGCCGCCGTGGTGATGAGGTCGTCGATGGCGTCGGCGTTCGAGACGATGAGCTCGTCGCATTCGGCGGAGCAGAGGGCCAGCCGGTTGACGGCCACTCGCCCGCTGGAGCGGGACTGGAGAGCGAGGGTCCGGATGGGGCCGCAGGCGCTGACGTCCACGACGGCCCGGCGGCGGGTCAGCTGCACGTCGAACGCAAGCACGTCGTCGCCGTCGAAGTTGCACAGCACGACGCCGTCGAAGTTGCGGCCGAGCGTCAGCTCGACGCGGTCGGCGGTGGTCGGTTGGGTGGCGGCCATGGCAAGGGCCGTCCACTGGTCCTCGAAGCGGACGGTGAGCCCTCTCGTCCCGGCGACCACCTCCACGCCCCATGAGTGATCCGCCCAGTCAAAGTCGAGGCCGTGGGCATCGCCGCTCCAGCGGACGCCGGTCGGCGGCTGCGGGTCGACGAAGACGGCGCCCTGATGGGTGAATTCGAACGGGTCGTAGGTGTGGATCGTTGCCACGATGTTGGGGTCGTCGGGCAGCTCGAGGTCCGGAAGTCGGGATGCGTGGTTCCAGCTGACGGGGCCGATGATGAGGGTGCGGGTCGGGTTGGTGCGCCGGATGACCTCGACCGCATCGGCGGCGAGTTCGTTCCACAGTTCGGGTCGACCGTCGAAGACGCCGACGGGTTCGTTCAACAGTTCGAAGACGACGGTGTTGGGACGATCCTCGTAGCGTTCGGCGATCTGTTCCCAGATGGCCAGGAAGTGGTCGCGTTCGCCGGCCGGGTCGGCGTCGAGCTCTTCGAAGAAGTGGACGTCGAGCACGATGCCGAGGTCGTTCCATTCGGCGAGGTCGACGAGTCGATCCACCTCGGCGAAGAAGCCTTCGTCGATTCGATGGTCAGGAGCAGGCCCGGTGTACGCGTTCCAGCGGATGGGGATGCGAACGTGGTCGAAGCCGCGTTCGGCAACGAGTGGGAAGAAGTCGTCCTGAATCGGTGTGCCCCAGCTGCGACGTGGGGTGACCTCGAAGTCGCCCGCCAGGTTGATGCCGCGATCGAGTTGCGGACCGTCCACCGCCGGGGCGGGGACGGTGGCGCGGTTGGTGAGTTCCACCGCGGGTGCGACCGAGAGGAGGGCGAGAAGGAGTGCGATGAGTCGATGCAGAAGTGCCATGCATCGAACCGTACGGATGGGTTCCGGCGACAACCGGACGTGAATCAGGCGCGTGTCAGGCGTTCACCCGACGATGCGCCGTGGAGCGACTCAAACCTGCACGAGGTGGTCGGGACGTGCTTCGACCTCCCGGCCGCTGAGGGCGGCGACGGCGCACATCACGTCGTGCGAGAGGGCGAGGCGAGTTCGCATCGTCGGGCGAGCCCCGGTCGAGCCGGGGTCGATGGTTGCACCGATGCGGACGGCCAGCGGAGACCGACGCAACGTCCGTTGGCCCTCCGGAGCGATTGCGTCGGCCCCGTTGATTCCCACCGGGATGATTGGGGACCCGGTGGTCAGAGCAAGGTGAGCCACGCCGGAGTGACCCGGTCCGCGCCGGCGAGTGCGGGTGCGTCGGCCTTCGGGGACGAGCGCCACCAGATGGCCGGCGAGCAGGGCGTTCCGGGCGGCATGCAGCGAGCCATCGGTCGCCTCGGGCACCACGACCTGCCGACCGAGGATGGTGGACAGCACGGAGGGGTCGAGCGTGGGCAGCTGGTTGGCCGCAATGATCGCGCCGCCGCTGGCAGGGATGGCATCCAGGTTCTCGACGTGCACGTCGAGCCAGGACTCGCGTGCCGGTTGCGTGGTGGAGGCCGGAGCGGACACCACGTGCCTCGCCGCGTTGAAGGTCTCACCCTCGTTGCCTTCGTACGTGGATCGCGCTCCGACTGACTCCATCACGCCACCTCCCATCCCTCGCTACTTCGACTCATGGAAGTGAACGTACAGAACGAACTTTTCGTGCGGGTCTCGGGTGTGTGAACCCTTCGTTTCGCAGTCCGGTGCGCGCAATTACGGCGCAGGAGCGGGCCTGTGAGCCGCCCCTGCGCCGCAACGCTTGACGCCGTTGAGCCGTCCCGCCACCCGTTTCCTTGGGAGAAACCGGCCAGCTCGACTCGTGGCGTCAAACCGTGGATCAGCCGTTGAGGGTGTCGATCAATCGAGTTCGACGGACATGGCGGCACCGTCGCGACCCTGGTACCAGAAGCGACCGTCGCAATCGAAGCCGTAGTCGACTGGCTCGTCGACGTTGTCCCAACCAACGAAGCCGGGCAGGTCGAGGCTGGCGCCGGTACGCAGGTCGAGGAGTTCGATGTAGGTCGAGCCCCACGAACTGGAGGTCATCGCGACATACCGCGACTCGCAGTCCACGAGATCGGCGTCGACGTTCTCGATGTCGCCCAGCCAGGGGCGAGCGACCTGTCCGTCGATGGTGTTGGTGAGGTGGTAGCTGTAGCTGAAGGCACCACCGTTGCCGAAGGCGGGCCCGCTCTGACCGATCTTCCACAGCACGTTCGTGCCGCCGTTGGCGGCGGGAACGGCGATCATGACCTCGACATCGACTCGGCCCAGACCTTCCGCTTCGTTCGGCGTCGGGATTTCGACGCCGCCGGTCCAACCGCGCTGGCAGTCGTAGGTGCCCGTGCGTTCGTTTCGCCAGATCTTGATGAGCGCGATCTCCGAGTCGTAGTTGCCGCCGGTCGGGTCGATCGCTCCGAGGAACGAGTCGGTCGAGCGGGCGTAGTAGGCACCGTTGTCGCCGGCGTTGAGGATGGTCACATCGCTGACGATTTCGCCGTCACCGAGGTCTCGGTCGACGGCCCAGCAACTCGTCGGGAGCTCGCCGGCGTCGCGATTGCCGATGGCGTCCGCAGGAATCTCTCCGTCGCCACCATCTCCGACCGTGATGATGGCGCAGTCGACGCGGGGCAGCTTGCTGCCGTCGGCGAGCCGGATCCGGGATGTGATGCGCCAATCGCCTGGCACGGTGATCTCGTCGTCGTGGCTGATGTCGAGCTGCCCGTTGGTTCGGTAGCTGCCGAGGAAGACGTAGTCCTCATCGTCGACCGGGTTGTACGCCTTGTAGGCGACGTGGCTCCCGGCCGGCGCTTCGGCAATCTGGGTGCGGATGCGGAACGCCTCGCCGCCGACTTCGAACTGTTCGACCTGGCAGCTGATGTCGATCTCGACGGGCAGTTCGCCGATCTCGACGACCGTGCCTGCGCCCTCGCAGTTGGAGGCTCGGAACACTCGCTCGCGGTCGCTTGGCCGGCGAACGACGACGGTGTCGTCGGCGGTCACCGTGATCGATTCGGTCCGGCCGGACGTCAGGAGGATCTGGGTGACCTCTTTGCCGTCGACCACCGTTTTGATCTTGAGGTCGGGCGCCTCGTTGTTCTGGAACGAGTACGTGCACTCGTCCGCTGCGAACGCGGGCTGTGCGGTTGCACACACCGCGGCAATCATCATCGCCACCAACATCAGGCTCGTTCGCCGGGGCGTCCTGAACAATCTCATCACCGTCTCCAATCCACGCTTGCAGTCATTGGTACACCCCGGATCCGGGCGGTGATCCGGATTCTCCGCGTCCGGCTCGAAGAATGGGCCGATGTGCACATGGGACTGGGTCGTCCGCACCGGTATCAGCCGTCGGGAAGCGACGGTTTCGCCTACGGTCGATTTGGTGAGTGCACCGGAGCCCAAGTCGTGTGTGGTGTGCGGCCGCACCATCACGTGGCGCAAGAAGTGGGAGCGCACGTGGGCCGAGGTGAAGTACTGCAGCGCTGCGTGTCGGCGTCAGAAGCTCCGGCCGATCGACCACCAGCTGACCGACGCGATCGAAACGCTGCTCGACGACCGAAAACTCGGCGCCACCATCTGTCCCTCGGAGGCCGCCCGGTTGGTCGGTGAGCGCAACGGGTTCACCGGGGAAGAATGGCGAACGCTGATGGAGCCCGCTCGTCAGGCCGCCCGCAGGCTCGTCGCCGACGGTCACGTCGACATCACGCAGAAGGGCCAGGTCGTCGATCCGTCGACGGCCAAGGGCCCGATCCGCATCCGCCGTCGCTGAGCCTCAGGCGGCGATTGGGAACGCGAGGGTTCGTGGCGTTCGATGACCGCGGACGACCACGATCAGATCCTGCATCTGGGCCTCAGGGTTTCTGAAGGGTGAAGCCAACCAGCGTTCCACTCGGGCGAACTCATCGGGGGCAACGGACGCCACCCGATCCACCGTCAGCTCGGCCCACCCGCTGCCCTCCAGGGCGGACGTGTAGTGCGACGTTCGATACCGGTTCGGAATACCCGAGAACGTCAGCGATCGATACAACCAGGAAGGAATCCGGTAGATGTTCAGTGGATCGCTCGAGCGGAGCGCCCGGGTGTGCGTCATCAGATCGATCTCGACGCCGAGCTCTGCTTCGGGTGACGCCAGCTGGTCGAGCTGGCCGATGGTTCGCATCGGTTTCGTGAAGTGCTCGAACGCCGCCTGACTCCAGATCCGGTCGTACGTTCTCCCGCTGAGGAGCCGAAGATCGAAGTCCTCGAGCACGTGGTAGCGCAGCGGGCCACGGTTCAGCTGGCGCAGGGCAGAGCGTGC
>CALBVR010000374.1 GCA_937969565.1 uncultured Acidimicrobiales bacterium
CAGCATCGTCGGGCGAATACTTGCGGGCGTTGTCGACCAGGTTGGAAACGGCCCGGCGGACCATTCTGTTGCGGATGCTCGCCGTCGAGTCGTCGGCCACCACCTCGATCGTCCGACCCGACGTGCGTCGGACCTCCTCCACCACCCCTTCGATCACCTCACCGAGCGGTACCACGGCAACCGGCTCGTCCGCCATCGTGGGGTCGGTTGCCAGATCGACCAACTCGGTCACGAGATGCGTGAGCCGCTCGAGCTCGGCGGCGGCACCGCCGAGAAGACCCTGCCGTTGTTCCGCCGGCAGATCCGGGTTGCTGTCCAGCAGCTCGATCTTCAACCGCAGACTCGTGAGCGGCGTCCGCAGTTCGTGGCTGGCATCGGCGACGAGCCGTCGCTGCTGGTCGCGGCTCAGCTCGAGCGCCGCCAACATCTGGTTGAACGAGTCGGCGAGCTCGCCGACCTCGTCGGTCCGGTCGACCTCGATCCGCGACGGAAGGTCCTGTCGAGCCGCCAGCTCCCGAGCGGCCGCCGCCACCTCGACGATCGGTTTCGAGACCCGGCGAGCGATCCACGCTCCGCACAAGGCCGCCAACCCGACACCGAGGACACTGCCGAGGATGATGCGATTCCGCAGCCGGGTGAGAGATTGCTCCCGCTCCTCGATGTTGATGGCGACCTGGAGCACGCCCTGCTCGCCGATGGCCCCCGACCCCATCCGATAGCGCTCACCGTCCAACTCGATGGTCTGCAATGTCGGTTCCTCGGGGGCCTCGATCTCGGGCAGGCCCTCGTCGTAGAGCAGCTGACCGTTCGGTCCGACGAGCCGAATGACGGCAAAGATGTTCCGGAACCGCTGACCTTCTTCGAAGAACTGCTCGAAGTTTCTGGCGGTCGGTTGCTGGCTGACCCCACGTCCACCGGTCGCCGATTGTGCGAATCGACGAGGCTGCTCCACGACCGCCAGCAACTGCTGATCGTCTGAACTGCGCTGTTCGTCGGCCGCGATCACCCAGAAGCCGGTTGCCATCAGGAAGATGGCGAGCGACGCCGCCAGGGCAACGGTGAGGGCGAGCCGCGCCTGGAGTTTCATCGCGATTCGCGTGCGACGTACCCAACACCGCGCATCGTGTGGATCAGCCGGGACCGGCCACCGGCCTCGAGCTTGCGTCGGAGCGAGGAAACGAAGACCTCGAGGGTGTTCGAGGAGGTGTCCTCGTCGTAGCCCCACACGGTCAGGTGGATGTCGTTGCGTTCGAGCACGCGCTGGGCGTTCTCGACGAGCAGCAAGAGGAGATCGAATTCGATCTTCGTGAGGTCGATGACATCATCGCCACGGCCGACCTGACGCGCCGCCCGGTCGATCCACAGATCGTCGAGCCGCAACAACCCGTCAGACGCCCCGTCCTTCTCCAGGTTGAACGCCCGCAGGAGCGCTCGGGCCCGAGCGAGGAGTTCATCGAGCGCAAAGGGCTTCGGGAGGTAGTCGTCCGCGCCGGCATCCAATCCCTTCACCTTGTCGGCGACCTCGTGGCGGGCCGTCAACATCAGAATCGGTCCACCGTGGCCGCGCGACCGGAGACGCCGGCAGGTTTCGATCCCGTCGATGCCGGGCAGGTTGACGTCCAACACGATGAGGTCGGCGCCGATCTCGTGGATGTGGTCGAGCGCAGCCTCTCCGGTTTCGACACCGGTCACCGCGTAGCCCTGCACCTCCAAGACAACGACAAGCGATTCGCGCACGCCCTGGTCGTCTTCGACGACGAGCACATTGATGTCTCCGGTACCGCTCATGCTTGGAACGTTAACGGTCCAAGGTGAGAGCAACCTGAAGCAGACATGAGTTCCGACCCCGGGCGAAGCCCCCGGGGAATCAGGTGTAGAAGGGGTTCTCGCCCGCGCTGTGGTCGGTGGCGTCGATGACTTCGGTGACCTCGGGGATGGCATCCATGATCGAGGTCTTGATGCCTTCGCTCAGCGTCATGGCGCTCATGGAGCAACCCTGGCAGCCGCCGCCCATGAGGACGTGCACGATGGTGTCTTCCTCGACCTTCACGAGACTGGCGAACCCGCCGTGGGCGGCCAGTGCCGGGTTGATGCTGAGATCCAGCAGCTGCTGCACTTTCTCGGGCAGCGTGCCGCTCAGCTCGACCTCGGACGCATCGAGCACGGGCGGACGGTTCGGGTTCCGAATGACCAGGCCGCCCTGCATCGGGTTCGACGGGATGTCGAGCGTCGAACCGCGCATGTCGTCGACACTGTCGGCGGGGATGATGACGGTGAGACCGCCTCCCACCTCGTAGACGGCGGCGTCGGCATCCGCCTCGGAGATCGTCTCGAGCGAGAGGTCGTAGTCGAACTCGACGCCCCGGGTGCCGATGACCATGACCCGCAATCCCGTGTTCTCGGCGTCGTCTTCGCCATCGCGAATCTCGAGCACCTTTTCGAGCGCGGCCTCGGTGACCGAGAGGATCGGCGTCTCTGCGTCGGCGGCGGGGGTGTCCGTGGCGGTGTCACTCATGATTCCAAGGGTACCGGTGGTTCGACACGGTCACCGCGTCGAACGGATCAGCCTTCCATCTCTTCGCTGAGCTCCATCCAGCGATCCTCGAGCTCGGAGACGCGACCGCTGACCTCGCCGAGTTCGCCACCGATGCGGGCCAACTCCGCGTGGTCCGTGCCAGCGGCTTCGAGTTCGGCGGTGAGGGCGGTCTGGCGCTTCTCGGCCTTCGCCATGTCCTTCTCGACCTGCTTGAGCTCATGACGGATGGTGCTGTGCGACCGTCCGCCGTCCGAGGCCTTCTTCTGCTTGGGCTTGCTCGCTGGCGCAGCGGCACCTCCGGCCACCTTGCCCCCGGCGCGTTCGGTTCGACGCATGGCCTCATACGCCTCATAGCCGCCCGGCAGGCGGCCGACGGAACCGCCGCCGTCGAAGACGATGACGTCGTCGACGGTTCGCTCGAGGAATGCACGATCGTGGCTCACGACCACCACGGCACCGGGGAAGTCCTCGAGGAAGTCCTCGAGGACGCGAAGCGTGTCCAGGTCCAGGTCGTTGGTCGGCTCGTCGAGGAAGAGCACGTTCGGTTGACGGGCCAGCGTGATCAGGAGCTGGAGCCGGCGCCGCTCCCCACCCGAGAGCAGCTCGATCGGCGCGTACTGTGCGTCGCTGTCGAACCAGAAGCTCTCCATCAGCGCCTTGTCGTGCCAGTCGGGCTTCGGCTTGTCGCCGCCGACGACCGCTTCCCACACCCGCTTGTTGGGGTCCAGGTCGATGCCCTTCTGATCGAAGAGTTCGAGCACGACGGTCGAGCCGACTTCAACCGAACCCTCGGTTGGTGTTCGACGACCCACCATCACGTCGAGCAGCGTGGACTTGCCAGTGCCGTTGGCCCCGACGATGCCGAGCCGCTCCCGCGGATCGAGCGACAGCTCGACGCCGGAGAAGAGCGGTGGATGATCCGGGTGGGCGAAGCCGATGTTGCGGAGTTCGATCACATCGTTGCCCAACCGTGGGGTGCCGAAGTGCAGATCGAGACTGCCGGTGCGGGCCGCCTCCTCTGGTCGGGTGTTCACGAGTTCGGTTGCGGAGCGGATGCGGGCCTTCGCCTTGCTCGTTCGAGCCGGAGCACCCCGTCGCAACCAGGCGAGTTCGGTCCGGGCAAGGTTCTTGCGTTTGTGTTCGGCCTGCTCCGCCTGTTCTTCCCGAAGCGCACGTCCCTCGAGGTAGGCGCCGTAGCCGCCTTCGTGCACGTACGCCCGGCCACGGTCGAGCTCGAGCACACGATTCGTGACCCGGTCCAACACGTGACGGTCGTGGGTGACCATCAGCAGCCCACCCTTGTAGGACGAGAGGCGATCCTCCAGCCAGTCGATGGCGTCGACGTCCAGATGGTTGGTTGGCTCGTCGAGGATCAGGAGGTCACTTGGGCTGACGAGCGCTCGGGCCAACGCGACCCGCTTGGCTTCGCCACCGGAGAGCTGGGTCACCGGATCGTTGTCACGTCCACCCATGCCGAGCTTGTCCAGCACGGCGTCGATCTCCCACTGCGCCTCGGCGACCGACTCGACCGCGTCACGTACCGTCCCCGATCCGAGGTCCGGATTCTGGTCGAGCATCGCAATGCGAACGTCGCGCCCCGTACGTACCTGGCCGGATTCCGGTTCGCGCCGGCCGGCCAACACATCGAGCAACGTGGACTTGCCGGTGCCATTCAAACCGACGATGCCGAGACGGTCACCGGTGCTCATCGTGAGCGAGACATCGTCGAAGAGCGCCCGGCCGGGCCGCGTCATGGTGACTCGGTCAGCATCGACGAGAATCATTCAAACTCCGGGGTTCAGGGTCGTTCTGCACGGGTTACCGTACGGCGATTCACACCTTTTCGTGATCCCGGTTACGCTTGACGCCAATGAGTGACGTTTGGCAGGGCCCCGGCTGGTGGCTGGCCTCCGACGGCAAGTGGTATCCGGCCGATGCCCAGCCCGGCGGTGGTGCAGATCAGCCCGAGGCAACAACGGAATCGGCAGCGGAGCCTGTTGCAGAAACGGCATCGACCCTTGTGGTCGATCCGATCGCCGCGGCCCCGGCCGAGGCTGCGCCCGTCGTTCCACCAACCCCGGTTGTCGAGACGCCGGCACCGGAGGCCGCGCCGGCACCTGCGCCCGAGGTCCCTCTCGACACCCCGCCCGTTGGTGCCCCACCGGCCGCTCCAATTCTCGGCGACCCCGCACCGATCGCTCCACCGATCACCACTCCTGAGCCGGAACCCGAAGCTCTCGCTCGCGGTGGCTGGCAGGCCGTCGAACCCGAAGCCCCAACCGTCGAGCCTGAAACTCCCGCCGCCACCGGTGGGGAATGGACCGAGCCGGCCGTCGCCGCCGCGGACACGCCGTCACTCGATGTCACCGACGACGGTTGGACAAGCGCCTACGAAAGCGCACAGGCCGAGGTCGAACCGATCGTTCCGGACGAGATGCCCGAGCCACCTCGGTTCGAGGTTCCTCCCACCGCGCCGGTCGAACCGACGGATGCCAATGTCATCCCCGACGTGCCGGCACCTCCTGCCGTCTCGATCACCGAGACCGCGCCGCCCACCGTCGAGGTCCCGACACCGCCCGTACCCGAGGCCCCAGCGGAGGCACCCACCTTCGGTGTCCCCGACGTCGCTGCTCCCATCTCCACCCCAATCACGGAGACCGAGCGCCGGACTCCCGAGCCGGCACTCGCCCGCGACGACGCATGGCGCAAGCCGAGCGACACGGCACCAAGCGCTGCCGCCGCCTCGACCCCGGATGCATCCACCGTCCGCCCTGCGCCGAAGGTCGTCGATCTCGCGATTCCGCCGGAGTCGCCACTCAACCCGGAGTGGACGCCTCCGCAGAAGCAGCGAACCGGCCTTCCGGGAATAGTGACCGGATTTCTTGTGCTTCTGCTCATCGTGGGACTCGCACTCGCCATCGGATGGTTCTTCACCCGCGACAGCGGCACGGACACCACCGATGACACGACCGAAACAACTGGCACGGAAGCCATCGTTCCCGAGGACACCGAGTCATCGGCGCCGTCCTCATCCCCGGATGCAACCGACCCTCCGGTCGAAGACCCGAACGCAGGCCGCGAGGTCTCCGTCTTCGAGCTGCGAGCCGGCGATTGCATCCAGGGTGAAATCGGGAGCGGCCAGGTTCAACAGCTGCTCAAGGTCGATTGTTCAGTCCCGCACGAGTTCGAGGTCTACCGCGAAGCCCTCATCGACTCGTCCGTGACCTCATTTGACGAAGCGGCGATCTCGGCACAGGCCGAAGAGGTGTGCCGCACCTCGCTCGCTGCGTACATCCCGCCGGATGACGAACGGAACCTCAAATTCAAGTGGTTCCAGCCAACCGAAGAATCGTGGAATCAGGAGACCGACCCCGATCGGGTCATCACCTGCCTTCTCTTCGATGAGGACGGACCCCTCACAGGAAGGGCCGCATAGTGGCCAACACGATTGATTTCTACTGGCGCCCGGGCTGCCCGTTCTGCATGGGCCTCGAGCGCAACCTCAACAAGCTCAATGTGCCGTTGAACAAGAAGAACATCTGGGACAGCCCGGCCGATGCCGCCACCGTGCGGTCGATCGCCGACGGCAATGAGACCGTGCCGACCGTCGTGGTCGGCGACGCCAAGATGGTGAACCCGAGCGCCGATCAGGTGCTGCAGGCGATCAGCAACCAGGCGCCCGAGCTCATGCCGGAAGGCGTGGAAGCGCCAACCGTCGGCAAGGCCGGCCGCATGATCAACAAGCTGCTCGGCGGCTGAACCCCGAGCACAACCGATCCCATCACGACCCCTGCTTCAACGCGCCCGAACACCCCTTCAGCGTTGCGATCTGGGCCCTGAACGGACGAGTCGCGCGCGAATGATTGAGCATCTGCACAAGTTTTAGTAGTAAATGCCGATCATTTAGTACTAAGATGATGCCATCGACCTACGGGAGGCCCGAGCCATGGACGAACTGTTCGCTGTTTCAGGAAGTCAGGAGTGGGCCGGAGACGCGCTCTGCAAGGGCAAGTCGCACCTCTTCTTCGCTCCTCCCGGAGAGCGCCGCACGCGGCGCACGAAGCGCGAGGCGCTCGCCAAGTCCTACTGCGACAACTGCCAGAGCCTCCCTGCGTGTCGCAGCTGGGCTCGCACGAACCGGGAGCACGGCTTCTGGGGCGGCGAAAGCGAAGAGGATCGCGCCCGCCTCGGCTACCCCCCACGCAGCCCGAGCCGTCGTGCTGTTGCCGAGGTCGGGCGCGCCGCTTCCCGCGAGGCCAAGCTGGAGCACCCCGATAGCGTTGCGAGCTGATGGGCGACGATGTCGAGACGATCTCTCTGACCGAAGCTGCGGAGCGGCTGGACGTCCACTACATGACGGCCTATCGCTACGTGCGTACCGGTCGGCTGCACGCCACGAAGAAGGGCGGCCAGTGGGTCGTTCCCGTCTCCGAAGTGGTGAATTTCAACACGGCGAGCGAGACCAACGAACGACCCGTTCGGGGTGAGCTCATGCCGAAGCTGCTGGAAGCGCGGCTCCTGGCCGGCGACGAGAATGGCTCGTTCCAGCTGCTGGACGAGGCGCACACCGCCGGGGCATCTCCGGAGGAGCTCTTCATCGATCTCCTCGCTCCTGCCATGGCCTCTGTCGGCCAACGTTGGCATGACGGCGAGATCTCCATTGCGGACGAACACCTCGCGACGGCAACCGCCCTTCGGGTGGTCGGTCGATTCGGGCCGAAACTCGCCACCCGCGGTCGGTCCCGCGGCACCATCATCCTTGCGGGCGTCTCGGATGATCACCACTCGGTTCCCACCGCCATGCTTCGCGACCTGCTGCGTTCACGGCGCTTCGATGTGCTCGACCTCGGCGCCCACACACCGGTCGACTCGATCATCGATCGCTCCAAACAGGTGGACGACCTCGTCGCCGTCGGCATCGCGGTGACCAACGCCGACAATGAGCGCACCGTGACCGAGACCCTCCAAAGCCTGGACGGCGCGCTGAGCGTGCCGGTGATTCTCGGCGGCGGAGCGATCCAAGGCGCAGACCACGCTCGTAGCCTTGGGCCATGCACGTACAGCGAGTCCGCACGGCATGCGCTCGAACTCTTCGATGCGGCACATCGGGCGGCCTCCGAACCCAAGTGATCGGAGTCCCACATGCCTGAAGGCCATACCATTCACCGGCTGGCAAAGGACCTGAATTCCACACTCCGGCCGGGAGCCCTCGACGTCTCGTCACCCCAGGGTCGGTTCGATGATGGCGCTGCGGCCATCGACCAGCACCCACTCGAACGCGCCGAGGCATGGGGCAAGCACCTGTTCCTCGATTTCGAGGACGGGCCACTCCTCCACATCCACCTCGGCCTCATCGGGAAGCTGCGAAAGAAGCCGGCCGAGGCACCGGTCGAGGGAGAGATCCGTCTCCGTCTCGCAAACGACAAGGCCACGTGGGATCTGACGGGTCCGATGGTCTGCGCTCTGATCGACCCGGACGATCTGGAAGACATCACGGCCAAACTCGGTCCCGATCCGCTGCGACGCGATGGCAAGAAGGACGAATTCGCGGCCCGGCTGCTTCGCAAGAAGCTCCCGTTGTCCGCAGCGCTGCTCGATCAGAAGGTGATTGCCGGCATCGGCAACGTCTACCGGTCGGAGTTCTGCTTCCTCACCGGCATCGACCCCAACACCCCCGCCAACGAACTCACCGAAGATCAGGCCGATGCGTTGTGGACGCTGGCCACCGATCAACTGAAGCTCGGCGTGAAACTGAACCGGATCGTCACCCGCGATCCGGACGAGGTCGGGGTGACTGCCGCAAAGATCCCAAACGACGAACGCCTCTACACCTACAAGCGTGAGGGACTCCCCTGCCATCGCTGCGGCGACGAGATCCGCCTTGTCGAGATCGCGAAGCGCAAGGCGTGGATGTGCCCCACCTGCCAGTCCTGAGGTTCCAATGACCGACTACGACGCCATCCTTCTCGTGTCCTTCGGTGGCCCCGAAGCACCGGAAGACATCGTCCCGTTCCTCGAGAACGTGACCGCCGGACGCGGCATCCCCCGCGAACGGCTCGAACAGGTGGGAGCCCACTATCACCTCTTCGGCGGCCGCAGCCCGATCAACGATCAGTGCCGCGATCTGATCGCCGCGCTGAAGCCGGCGTTGGCGGAGGCCGGGATCGACCTGCCCGTCTATTGGGGCAACCGCAACTGGACACCGATGCTCACCGACACGGTCCAGCAGATGGCCGACGATGGCATCCGCCATGCGTTGGCCTTCGTCACGTCCGCCACGAGTTCCTATTCCGGTTGTCGCCAGTATCGGGAGAACATCATTGCGGCACGCGAGGCGGTGGAGGGTTCGCCGGCGATCGACAAGATCCGGCAGTACTACGACCATCCCGGGTTCATCGAGCCGATGATCGACAACGTCCGAACGGCGTTGGCGTCCGTACCCGCAGGCAGCCGGCTCGTCTTCACCGCCCACTCGATTCCGACGTCGATGGCGTCCACGTCGGACTACGAGGCACAGCTTCGGGAGGCGTCCCGGCTGATCGCGGCCGGTGTCGACCACGATGACTGGGATCTTGTCTGGCAGAGCCGAAGCGGCCCGCCGCAGGTTCCGTGGCTCGAACCGGATGTGAACGATCACCTCGAAGCGTTGGTTGAGGGATCTGGCATCCCCGGCGCGGTGATCGTGCCGGTCGGCTTCATCTCGGACCACATGGAAGTGATGTACGACCTCGACACCGAGGCGAAGGCGACCGCCGAGCGGCTGGGGCTGCCCTTCGCCCGAGCGGCCACGGTTGGCACGGACCACCGGTTCGTGGCGGCCATCGTCGAGCTGATCGAGGAGCGCCGCTCCGGTGCACCCCAGCGGGCGCTGGGTGAGCTCGAAATCCGGCCGGACTTCTGCCGCGAGAACTGTTGCCCCGCCCCGCAGCGCCCGGCCCGACGCCCCTGACCCACGCAAAGGGGCCTGGCACCTTTTGCGACAAAAGGTGCCAGGCACCATCGCCGAGCGTGGCGGCATCCGCACCCGCTGCACCCGTGATGACTACGCTTTTGGGCGACCAGCGAGGAGGGGTTCACCGAATGAACCACACCGACATCGCGATGCAGGCGCTCCGCTACCGGATGGCGACCGTCAGCGACTCCTTCTCCGGGTCACGCTTCGACCCCCGGCTGGTCGCTGAAGTCGCCGTCGAATGTGGCGATCCCGTCATCGACTCGGCGATTCGCCGCCTCGGCACCGCATGGGTCCGCGCCGGCCTCGATCCCGAAGCGATCGTCGAACCATGGTCCGGGCCTCGCGTCGATCAGATCTTCGTCGACGACGTCACGTTGGTGGATGCCCTCGACGACATCATCAAGACGGTGCACCGCGTGCAGTTCTCCCGACCCAGAGGCGGAACCATCACCGCAACGCCTCGCCACCGGCCGGGCATCCTCAACTTCGGCTGACGGCTACAGCCCGTCCTTCGAGGGCTGAAGGTGGAGCTTGACGATCGCTCCACCCGTCGACCGGTTGGCGGCCGAAACCGAACCGCCGTGCGCATCGACGATGGACTTCGCGATGGCCATCCCGAGTCCCGTGGAACCCCGGTTGTCCCCTCGACGGAATCGCTCGAACACGTGCGGGAGGATCTCTTCGTCGAACCCCGGGCCGTCATCGGAGATCTCCACGGTGACCGTGTCACCCGCCCGAACCACGGTGAGGTCGACGTTGTCCGCCCGTGAGGCGGCGTTGTGGGTGAGGTTCTCCATCACCTGTCGTAGCAGGGCGTAGTCGGCGTCGACGACGATCGCTTCCATCGGTCGCGACGTGATGCTCGTGTTCTCGACCCGCACGCTCGACGCCACCTCCTCGACGAGCAGGTCGATGCGCAGCGGAGCCTTTCGCGGTTCCGCCTGGCCCGCATCGAGACGTGCGAGTTCGAGCAGCTCGTTCACCCCGGAGCCGGCTCGTTCTGTCGCCGTGAGAATCTCGGCCAGCGCCTGTTGGTATTCGGCGTTGTCCCGCTCGCGGGAGAGCGCATGGCTGGCTGACGCACGGATCACGGCGAGTGGTGTCCGGAGCTCGTGGGCCGCATCGGCAATGAAATCACGCTGGCGTCCCATGGCTGCCCGGGCCGGTCGCAGCGAACGGCCGGCCACGAACCAGGCCGCCAACGTGGTGGCGATGGTCGCCCCGATCGCCGCCAGGATGACGCGAAGCCGGAAGGCGTCCTGGTCTTCCTGGAACGCAAAGAGTTCGACGGTGGTGACGAGCACCGATTCCTCGCTGCCCGAGTCGCCCGGGTCGGCGTAGGCAAGCCACGGTCCGTTCTGTTGGAACTCCTCGAAGATCGGCTCCCCGACCGACCGTGCATTCTCGGCGATCGTGAACAGTGGCGGTTCCACCCAGGTGTCGCCGTACGCGTCCTGCCACTCGCCCTCCGGGTTCACCTGCCACGTGTTGAACGGTTCCCCGTCCTCGCTGCCCTGAAAGCCGTTCAGTGCCAAACGACGCAGCACGCCCTCCGCTTCGCGTTCGGCCGAATCGAGGATCCGCTCGTTGCCGGCGCTGATGGCAATCCAGGCGAGCAGCGCAACAGACACGGCCGCCAGGAGCGCAAACAACACGGTGAGTTGCACGCGGATGGTGCGCAGGTTCATGCATCCTCCAACGGCGCGAGTCGGTAGCCGACGCCGCGAACGGTTTCGATCGGATCGCCAAGACCCGGGAGCTCCAGCTTGCGGCGCAGATTCGCGATGTGCACATCGACCACGTTGGAGAGACCGTCGTAGTTCGCATCCCACACGCGTTCGAGCAGGTCGGTGCGATGGTGGGTGGCGTCCGGCGCACGCAAAAGCACTTCGAGAAGCGCGAACTCACGGGCGGTCAACGGGATGGTGATCGATGATCGAGACACCCGCCGAGATGCCGGATCCATCTCGAGCGAGCCATGGGAGAGGATGGGCGACTGCGCCTCGGCCGGCCGCCGCAGCAGGGCGCGGATCCGGGCGGTGAGCTCCGGGTAGTCGAAGGGCTTGGTGAGGTAGTCGTCCGCTCCGGCATCGAGACCCTCGACCTTGTCGCCCAGACCATCCCGAGCCGTCAACATCAGGACCGGAGTGAAGTCGCTGGCGGCCCGCATGTCCGCACACAGGGTCCGACCATCGCCATCGGGCAGGCCCCGATCCAGAACGAGCAGGTCGTAGTCGTTGACGGTGACCGCATGCCGAGCGTCGGAGAGCTTGCCGACCACGTCGGTGGCATAGCCATCCTCCGTGAGCCCTCGACGAAGGACCTCGGCCAGCGGCGCGTCGTCCTCGACGATCAGCACTCTCATCTCACCATTCTTGCGGATCGAATCATGAAGAGAACATGAAGGCGAGCTTCATCTTCGATTCATGGGCTCCTGCGTACAACGTCGGTATGGACACCACCGGCACGCACCTCGCCCACATCCTGCGCCGCACCTCGTTCGGCATCCGTCCCGGTCAGGTCGAACGACTCCGGGGAACCGACCCCTCGGCGCTCGTCGAT
>CALBVR010000375.1 GCA_937969565.1 uncultured Acidimicrobiales bacterium
CTCGAACGTCCCGGGATCGAATAGTCCCGACGCCGGCTCTCCCCTGGGACGACATCTTCTCGATCAACGCACCAGCCGAGCCGGAGCCACCGTTGAGGGGTCGGAGCCCTGATGCATACTCCAGCCGCGTCCGATCATCCAAGCGAGTGCGCCGGCGCACACCACGCACGTGGCCGCCAACCACCACCCACCGCACTGATATTCGCCTTTGGCGGTACAACCGAACGCCACGGAAACCCAGGCAACGACACTCGCCCAACCCACCCCAGCGACACCGACCATCCACGACCCGACGAGAAGGCAACGAGCCGAGAGTGGCGGTCCATTCCCTGGCCGCTTGGAGGTCATCGAAATCCACAACGTGCCGACTGCGACGGGAAGGCAACTCGCGATCGCAAGCACGATGTGTTCGAGAACGATGTCCATCTCGTCGACCGTATGGAGCGGTCGACGGTCACGTCATGAGGGATGGCCCTCACTCTCTGCTGGGGTGAAAAGCGCCTACTGGATCGTCCCAACGCACAAAGGGCTCTGACCCCTGAAGCGCTCCAGGGGTCAGAGCGGTCGATCGAGGGTGGTGAGATCGGGGACGGTCATGCCGTCGGGCACGATGCCGAAATC
This sequence comes from uncultured Acidimicrobiales bacterium, assembly GCA_937969565.1. Taxonomy (GTDB): domain Bacteria; phylum Actinomycetota; class Acidimicrobiia; order Acidimicrobiales; family SHLQ01; genus SHLQ01. The sequence continues at coordinate 622 of CALBVR010000375.1, forward strand.
CTCTTCGGGCTTGGGTGGTGCCGGCGGGGTTCCATCGCCGAAGGGGCGGCCGCCAAGCTCCTGGCGACCGTGCGCTGTCAGCAGGCCTCGCAGGTCCGGGCCCACCGGCACCACCTGCGTCGGATTGATGGTGGTGTGCACGTGGTAGTAGTGCTCCTTCACCTGATCGAAGTGCACGGTGTCGCCAAAGCCGGGGGTTTGGAACAGGTCGCGCAGGTAGCCCCACAGCGCCGGCATTTCGCTGATCTTGTTGCGATTGCACTTGAAGTGGCCGTGGTAGACGGCATCGAACCGCACCAACGTGGTGAACAGGCGGACATCGACCTCGGTGATCTGATTGCCGACGAGATACCGGCGCGTCGTCAGACGTTCCTCCAACTCGTCCAGCCGGCGAAACAGGATCGTGTACGCCTCCTCGTAGGCGAGTTGGCTGCTCGAGAACCCGGTTCGGTACACCCCGTTGTTCACGTCGTGATAGATGCCCTCTGCCACTTCGTCGATCTCGTCCCGCAAGTGGTCGGGGTAGAGCTCCGGTGCTCCGACACGATGATGAGCCGTCCACTGTGTGGAGAAGTCGATCGTGATCTGCGGGAAGTCGTTCGTCGCCACCTTGCCGGACGGAACGTCGACCACCGCCGGCACCGTGATCCCCTTCGGGTACTCGGGATCCCGTTCGAGGTAGGCGTCGCGCAGGCGCTCGATCTGCAGCACCGGATCGAGATGACCCTCGTCAAGGTCGAACTGCCAGCTCCGCCAATCGTGTGTCGGACCGGCAAACCCGAGTGAGATCGCGTCTTCGAGGCCGAGCAGCCGACGCACGATCGTCGTCCGGTTCGCCCACGGACATGCTGCCGCGGCAACGAGCCGGTAGCGCCCGGGTTCGACCGGCCAGTCCGCCGAAGGGTCATCGAGAATTCGGTCGGTGATGTAACTGGCGTCCCGTTCGAACGCGCCTTCCGTCTTTGCCATGCTGATTGAACCCTCCATCGACAGCGGACACTTCCCACACTGTCACGCGGGTCGTCTCACCGGCGGGGCGGATGCAGTCCGAACGTGCGGCGGGCCCACCGCCGGCACCACCGGACCGGCCACGAGGGGTTGTCGATCTCCGGGAACGCGGCGGTGTCGAACTCTGGGGTGAACCAGCGGCCGTTGTCGGACAGGTGAAAGTAGATGGGGTTCGCCGTTGCCGAGACGAACCGCGTCCAGACGTTCTGGGCCGGGGTGCGATACCCGTCGACCGGCCCCGGATTGCCCGTGACCTTGACGGGTGCTTCGGAACGGCCGAACCAGGCGTCGGCCCGGCGATGAATCTCGGCCACGTGGGGGTCGTCGAATCCGAGATCGGAGAACAGGGTCGCGTCGACCGACAGGGGATCGGCCCCCGCATAGATCCGCTGCATACCGGAAGGGCGGCACGATCCCATCACCCCCAGCGGCCCGTCCGCAACCGGTGACCATGCATCGATCAGGGCGTAGTCCGGCGGTGCAATGTCGAGCGCCATCAGGCCGGCGGTCCGATGATCGATCATCTTGTTCGTGAAGAGCCGGTCGTCCGTCCGGTCGCCGATGTTGCAGAGGGTCGCCATGCACGCGTGCGCAACTTCGGATGGATCGCCGAGCAGACGGGCAAACACGATCCGAACGGAGGCCTCGTACCAGGCCCGGCACATACTGGACGCGACCAGACCTCGGTCGAACACCACATGGGCGGGGTCGATCGAGCCGTCGACCACCCGGTAGTTCGGTGAAGTGAAGCCGAAGTACTCGGCCACCTCCGCCACCGACCGGTTGCCGTAGAAGCGGTCGTACACGTTCGGCATCTCGAGCAGGAGGACCTCCTGCGCACCCCACTCGCGGAGCCGCACCGCAAGGTGGTCGACCAGTTCCGGATGGAGAACGGTGCTTTGGTCCTCATGGTGGTAGCCGAGCATGAAGGCGCCCTGGATCACGACGGACCGGGGCGCTGCTCGAACGATCGATTCCAGATCAGTCGCCTCGAGTGCCTCGTCCAACGCAACGAGCGGATCGTCCGGCCCGTTCGACACGTGCACGGTGGAACCGGCTCCGAGTCGACCGGTCGGGGGATCGTCCCGCAGTTCGCCCGGCAGGAACCAGGGGCTGATTGCACCAAGACGCTCCGCCAACCACGCATGGTCGACTCCGTGGCGCAGCCGATCACGTTCGTCGAACGCTTCGGTCAGCACCGCGAAGACGTCGGCATGGCGGACCTCGTCGGCCAGGAGTCGAGTGAACGCCTCGACCTCGGCAGCATCATCCAGAAGCGGCAGAAGGAACTCATACGACAGAACCGCAGACTGCTCGAGCGCGATGTTGACCTCGCAGTAGTGATGGAAGCTCGTGTAGCGGAGTTCCTGCTCGAGTCCATCGGGGATTCGACCCAGCAGCCGGCCGCCCCAGAGCGCCATGGCCGCAATCGCATTGCGGAGGCCGAAGCGAGCAGGCGGACGATGATGTCGGATCGCCGACACCCAACCGCTGACACCACCGAACAGCTGACGCATGAAGACGAACGCGATCGGCACCGTTCGTTGCGTCCGAACCAACAGACCACGCAGCTACTGCGCGTGCAGCTCTTCATCTCGCTGAACCCAAAGGATGACACGGCGAAGCAGCTCGCGCACCTCGTCCGGAACGTCGAGCGCATCGAGCCGATGGATGAGGAGATCTTCCGAGTAGGCGATCGCCGCCACCTGCTCACGCTCCAACGAGAGCAGGAGGAGCGCGGGCAACATCTCCTCCCGGCTCATGCCGCTGAGTCGGGCCAACTCGCGTTGCGTGTCGTCGAGGAGACGATCGGTGAGCGTGTCCATCCGTTCCATTCTCCCGCCAACACGACTCCGTCGGCCGCGCACTCATCGAAATTGACACCTGGGCCAGCGGAGAAGGTTGACGTCCGTGCTCCGTTCTACGAACATATGTTCGTATGCCCGGATCCCGCTCCTCCGGTGGTGCGTGCATCCTGCACGCTGACCTCGACTCCTTCTACGCCTCGGTGGAACAGCGCGACGCGCCTCATCTGCGCGGAAAGCCGGTGCTCGTTGGCGGCGGAGTCGTGCTGGCAGCGAGCTATGAGGCCAAGGCGCACGGGGTTCGCACACCGATGAACATCCGACAGGCCCGCGAGCTCTGCCCGAACGCCATCGTCGTGGGGCCACGAATGGACGCCTACTCCGAAGCAAGCAAGCGCGTCTTCGAGGTGTTCGAAGACACCACACCCCTGGTCGAAGGCCTCTCGATCGACGAAGCCTTCCTCGATGTGGGTGGGCTCGGGCGCATCGCCGGAAGCCCCCACGCCATCGCCACGACACTGCGAACGCGCGTCCTCGACGAGGTGGGGCTACCGATCACCGTCGGCGTCGCCCGAACGAAGTTCCTTGCGAAGGTCGCAAGCGGCGTGGCCAAACCCGACGGATTGCTCGTCGTCGAGCCGCACAAGGAGCTCGACTTCCTTCGACCGTTGCCCGTCGGCAAGCTCTGGGGAGTCGGAGCGAAGACCGAAGAGAAACTGAATAGCGTGGGCCTCCACACCGTCGGCGAGGTCGCCGACCTTCCCCTCGACACGCTCGTCGGACTCGTCGGCGTGGCCGCCGGCCGCAAGCTCCACTCGCTTGCGCACAATCAGGACCCCCGGCCGGTCGAAACCCGGAAGCGCCGCTCATCGATTGGCTCGCAACGAGCACTCGGCCGGCGGAAGAAGACCTGGAGCGAACTCGACGCCATCCTCCGAGACATCGTCGACCGGGTCACCCACCGGATGCGCCAAGCCGATCGTGTCGGCCGCACCGTGGTTGTTCGCTTCCGGTTCGACGACTTCAGTCGCGCCACCCGAAGCCACACGCTGTCGATGGCAACCGCCGACACGGAACGCATCCTTCACGCCGCCGACGCACTGCTCTGCAGCATGCGTCAGACCATCAGGCAGAACGGCATCACGATGATCGGACTCTCGGTCACGAACCTGTCCGACGCCGGGGCCGTCCAATTGGCGCTGCCGTTCGCCGACGGAACCGCACTCGACACCGCCCTCGACGGCGTGCGCGACAAGTTCGGTTCCGGTTCGATCGGCCGGGCCACGAACGTCGGCCGAGACACGGGCACCAGCGTGCCCATGCTCCCGGATTGAACCCGTCACTCCGAGAGCACGGTCACGATGCCGGCGATCAGCTCGTCGGCGCCAACCAGCCAGCCACCTGCCGCGGTGATCATCGCTGCGAACGTTCGACGGACCGGACGCGGGAAGCCGCACCAGCCGCTGCAGGCCCAGCGCAGATCGTCGCCAAAGTTGTGCACGACGCGCGCCCATCGCGGCGCGTCCGTCACATCCCATCCCTGATCACCTGGGCCGAATGGACCACGACGTAGTCCAAAAGCCTCAACAACCCGGCGAATGAACCGATCACAGTTGTAATGGCTGGGTCGGCCCGAATCTCCTCACGGACGCTGTCGCTCGTCGTTGCCCTGGTGGCCGGTTTGGTGCTGCTGGGAGTCTCGGCGGTGATGGCAGATCCGCTCACCGAACGTCGTACGGACGTCGATGCTCGCGTTGATGAGCTCGAACTGCTCCGCATCCGCACCGAGCTCGCCCGGGTCCATCGGGACCAGCTCACCAACACGCTGCTTTCGCCGCTGATCGACTCACCTCCGTCGGCGCCCGGGCCCGAGCGGATCGCTGAGGTCGTCGAGACGGCCATTGCGGATCTTGAGACTCTGGCCGCCGATGCGAATGCGACCGGATTCGCAGCTGGTTCCCTTCGGGCCGTGCTCACCGAATGGACCAACTTCCCAACGGTGCCCGAAGACGAGCTTTGGGACCTCATGTTCTTCACGGACATGGCTCGCTACGAGGGTGTCCAGCCGGCACCGGTGGAGACCATCGAGCAGATCTTGTTCTACGACGCGGATGTGGCGGAGGTGCTCCACGAAATGGCAGCCCTGCAGCTCGAGGTCGTCGGCACCGACGATCCGCTGCTCGCCGACCTCATCGAGTCGATCTCTCCGAACGCATTCGCCGCAGATTTCGTCGACCCGAACGCCACCTCTGAATTCGGTGGTCCTGCACTTGAAGCCGACCTGGACTTCTACGGGTGGGAACTTTCAGCAGGACCGGCCGCAACCGTGTTGCACGCCGAACTCGTTGCAATGATCGATTCGACGGCGGTGGCGGACTACTACCGCCACCTCGAGTTGGCGTTGGCCACCGGATCCGTCCACACACCCGCCGAATTCGACGCGTATGCCACCGAACTCCTCGGCCTGATCGACGGGATCCGCGCACGAGTCGATGTGGAGCTCGCAACGCAGTCCGACGCGGTTCTCACAGACAGCTCTGCGGTCGCCCAACGATCCGCTCTGGTCACCTGGTTGCGAATCGTCGGCTTCGGTCTGCTGGCGATCGCCTGCCTTGCCAGTCTCGTCGGGCTTATCCGCCGTGGCCGGACCGCAACCCGTCAGATGTCGATCGATCCACTGACCGGAATCGGCAACCGACGAACCCTCGAGCTGACGGAACGGAACCTCGACGATCCGCACCATCGATACCACCTGATTGCGGTCATCGACCTCGATCGATTCAAGCTCGTCAACGACACCCACGGTCACGCCGTCGGCGACGAGTTGCTCGTTCTTGTCGCTCAGGGTCTTCAGCAGATCGCCGACGATGCGAGGTGCGACGCCTCCACCGTCGTGCGCCAGGGTGGAGACGAGTTTCTGCTCTCCCTCCACTCGAGTCTCCCGATCGACCGCGCCGCGCTGGGCGTCCGGCTCGACGAACTCCGCGCATCTCGAGTGTCGATTTCGCAGGGTGAATCGCTTGACCTCTCGTTCAGTTACGGCGTCGTGGCCGCAGACGGGAACCCGGACATGGCGTCGCTCGTCCGATCCGCCGATCTGGCCGCCTACGAAGACAAGGCACATCGGCGAACCGACGAGTCGGTGACCGACCTCCGTCAACCGGTCGACATGCACCACTCAGACGTCGATCGACCGGCCGCCTGATCCGGGCCAACACACGACCATGTCAACCCGCCGTGACCCGGTGGATCCGGCCGGTACCGAAGTCGGACACGTACATGCCGTCGTCCATCGACAGGAGGTGCTGCGGCCGCTCCAGCCCGGACAGCACCTCGACCACCGGAACGGGTCGCAACATCGGGTCGGTACCGACGGCCACAACCCGACGCTCGTTCCACAACGCCACCCACAGAACGCCCTCCGAGAACGGCGACACCGCAACCGAGGTCGGTGTTGCCGACGGAGCGAACACGGCCTGGGACGCCGGCACATCCACACACCGGGCGGCGTCACCATCAAACTCGGCGACTGGCCGATTGTCGCCGACGCAGTGCGGCCATCCGTGGTCCACTCCCTCCTGCACGGCGACGACTTCATCTGCGGCAGGAAGACCGTCGAAACTCCCATCGGTCATCTCCGTCGACCACACGACGCCCGCGGCGTCCACCGCGTGGGCATAGGCGTGCTTGAACCCCGACGCATACTCGACGGGTCGTGCACCCGGATCGGCTGAGGCGACGGTGAACAGCCGACCCGAGCCATCGACAACGCTCGATCCCCGCTTCGAACCGGAAGTGTCGAAGAGGATCCGTCCGTCTGGCAGGACCGTCAGGGTTCCCTGCGACCGGCCATTGTTCGGCAACCCGTCGGCCACGACGCGCCGATCACCACCGATCAGACCACGAGTCAGCCGGTCGCGTTCCATCACCCAGAGCTCGTCGCCGACAAGCGCGAGCCCCGTTGGCTTGTCGAGCCCGTCGAGCAGCACCTCCACGTCGGCCGTCGCCGGATCAACTCGCACGACACGACCTGTCCCGTCGTTCTCTCCCCCGTTGATCTCCGCAACGATGACGGCCCCGTCGTCGACCACGACGAATTGTGTTGGCCCGCGAAGCCCGTCGACGAACAACTCGACGGCCAGACCGTCACGGATCGAAAGACCATCGACCGAGCCGGCCTCGAGCGGCGTCACCGTCAGGTCGTTCCCACAACCCCAGGCCCCAACGGCGAAGCCGAGTGCAAGCAGCAATCGAAGGCGGAGGCTCATCATCGAGTCCGAGTCTGCCCCATCACGAACCGCACCACGGGCCGGGCAGAGGAACTCGTCCACGCCACTGCAAGACTGACGCGGTGACGAGCCTCGACGATGGAACCGACCTCGACGACGCCGAAGCTCGTCACGGACTCCGCCGCGCCGAGTTCATCGCCCTGAGCTCGATGATCAGCGCGACCATCGCCATCTCGATCGACACGATCCTCCCGGCATTCGACGAGATCGAGGAATCGCTCGACATCGAAGCCGGCTCGGCATCGCTCACCATCACGGTCTTCCTTGCGGCGATGGGGTTGGGCACGCTCATCTGGGGTCCGCTGGCCGACCGCTACGGCCGCAAACCGATCATTCAGCTGTCACTCGGCATCTTCATCGCCGGCGCGCTGCTCTCCACGTTCGCCACCTCCTTCACCATGTTTCTCGTCGGTCGGGTCATCTGGGGAGCCGCGGCGGCCGGCCCGCGTGTCGTCGGACTCGCCATCATTCGAGACTGCTACTCCGGCGACCTGATGGCACGCATCATGTCCCTCACCGCGGCCGTCTTCCTGATCGTTCCGATCCTTGCGCCGGGCGTCGGAGAGATCGTTCTTCTGTTCGGCTCATGGCGGCTCACCACCGCGGTGGCCATCGTGCTGGCGCTCGTCGTCGTGTTCTGGCTGTTCCGACTTCCGGAGACACTGGATCCCGCCAACGTCGTCCCCCTCAGTGCCCGGCCGTTGATCGCGGCAGCTCGCATCGTCGTCACCAACCGGGTGACCGCCGCCCTCACGCTCGCCACCACCTTCGGCTACGCCGCATTCTTTCCCTGGCTCGGCAGCTCCCCGCAGATCATCAACGAGATCTACGACCGTCCGGGCCAGTTCGCGTTGCTCTTCGGCCTCAACGCGGCCGCGATGTCGATCGCCATCATCGCCACCGAACGAATGGTGAAACGGTGGGCCACTCAACCCGTGGCGTACGGGGCGACGGCTCTCGCCATCGGCATCTCGCTCGCCTACATCGCCGTTGCACTCGCCAGCGACGGGCAGCCTTCCTTCTGGGTGTGGTTCGGGCTGGCCAGTGTGCTCACCATGCTGAACGCGGCCACCACCCCACTTCTCCAGACCCTCGCGATGGAGCCGATGGGTGCCGTCGCCGGCATGGCGTCCTCCGTCACCGGCGCAATCATCTTCATCGCCAGTGCGCTGCTCGCCTCGCTGGTCGACCGCGCCATCATCGACACGGTCACTCCGTTCGGGGTGGGCTTCCTCGTCTTCACGAGCCTGACCTTGTTGGCGATGCTCTCGAGTGGCGAACGCCCCAGAGCAAGCACATGACCATCGAGAGCTTCGACGGACTGGTCGTTGCGATCACCGGCGCCGGATCCGGCATCGGCCGGGGTCTCGCGCTCGAAGCCGCGGCCCGAGGTGCAGACCTGGCCCTGTCGGACATCAACGTTGACCGCGCTGCGGCGACCGCCGACCTGATCACGACGCCGAGCACGAAGGTGACGGTCCACTCGCTCGACGTCGCCGATCGCGGCGCCGTGTTCGCCTGGGCCGACTCGGTCGCCGCCGAACACGGCCGGGTCAATGTGATCATCAACAATGCGGGAGTCGCGCTGATGGCGCCCGTTGCGGAGTTGAGCATCGCCGACTTCGAATGGTTGATGCAGATCAACTTCTGGGGTGTCGTCCACGGTACGCAGGCGTTCCTCCCGCACCTGAAGGCCGCTGACGTCGGTCACGTCGTGAACATCTCCAGCGTCTTCGGGCTCATGGCGATCCCGTCGCAATCGGCATACAACGCCGCCAAGTTCGCGGTCCGAGGATTCACCGATGCCCTCCGCATCGAACTGGATGTCGACCGGGAGGTGAACGTGTCCGCGACGACAATTCATCCCGGTGGCATCAAGACCAACATCGCCCGAGACGCACGCAGCAACGACGACGACCCCGAACTCCGGTTGGAGAGCGAGCGGTCGTTCGATGCGGTTGCTCGCACCACTCCCGAGAAGGCGGCGGCGCAGATCCTGGATGCTGTGGAGAAGAACCGACGGCGAGCGCTCATCGGGCCCGACGCCATCGCGTTCGATCTCGTCGCTCGTCTCCCCGCTGTCGTGTCCCAGCGAATGCTCACCGCCGTGGCGCGCCGGCGTCTGGGCCTCTGAACATCAGCCGCCGAGCGGGCCGATCGTCTGCCGAATGAGTGGCACCCCCGGCCGATAGGCCAGGTGATGATGGCTCGGAGCATCGAGGATCACGGCGTGTGCGAGTGACCCGGGAGTGAGTCGGCCCACATCGTCGCGTCGCAACGCTGCCGCACCCCCGACCGTCACGGCCTGCACCGCCTCGTCGATCGTCATCCCCATCTCGCGGACCGCGATCGCAATGCAGAACGAGATCGATGTCGTGTAGCTCGAGCCAGGATTGCAGTTCGAAGCGATGGCCACGGTCGCGCCAGCGTCGATCACTCGCCGAGCGTCGGCGTACGGTTGCCGGGTCGAGAAGTCCGCGGCCGGAAGAAACGTCGCCACCGTGTCGCTTCCGGCCAGTGCTTCGATGTCGTCATCGGTGAGATGCGTGCAGTGGTCCACCGACGCACAACCACACTCGACCGCAAGCTCCACCCCACCACTCGTTCCGAGTTGGTTGCCGTGCAAACGCAGACCGAGTCCGGCGTCGCGCCCCGCGTTGAGGACCGTTCGGCACTGGTCCACATCGAACGCCCCCACCTCACAAAAGGCATCAATCCACTTTGCGTGCGGCGCGGCCGCAGCGAGCATCTCCCCGCAGACGAGATCGATGTAGTCATCGGCCCGGCCCTCGAACTCCGACGGCAGAAGATGCGCCCCAAGGAACGTCGTCTCGATCGTGTGCTCCTCGGCAATCTGCAGCGAACGCGCCTCATCTGCCACGTTCAGCCCGTACCCGGACTTGATCTCGATGGTCGTCGTTCCAGCGCGGTGCGCTTCCGCGAGACGCAGACGGACGAGACGATCCAGTTCTCGCGACGACGCCGACCGCGTCGCATCGGTTGTCACCCGAATTCCACCGCCGTCGTACGGCTGTCCAGCCATGCGGCTCGTGAACTCCTCCGATCGATCTCCCGCAAAAACGAGGTGCGTGTGCGAGTCCACGAATCCGGGAAGGACCGCGGCGCCATCGGCGTCGATCCGGTCATCGGCCACCGCACCCGCCGGACCGACATGCAGCACCGACGTTTCGTCGAGCACAACTGAGGCGTTCTCGAGTATCCCGAGCGGTCCATGGCCCAGGGCCGGATCGTTGGTGACCAAACTGCCGATGTTGTCGATGACCGTCGTCCGGGCCGGGGTCATGCAAAAAGCTCCTCGATGCTGGCGGCCAGTTCACTGGCCGTGTCGATTCGGATGTGGTGGCCGTCGACGACGATCTGCTCCCCGTCGATCACAACGGAACGGATGTCCGCGCTCGTCGATGAAAAGATCGCAGCCTCGATGCTCTGCCCGGATGGGGTGCCAGCGGTTCGCACGCTGTTCAGGTCGATGGACACGAGATCGGCCCGACTGCCAACGGTGATCGAGCCGGCATCGTCCCAACCGAGGCTCCGCTGGCCGGCCAGGGTCGCCATGTGCAACAGGTCGCTGGCGCGGTGAATGCCTCGCGACTCCGTCCGCAGTCGTTCGTCGAGCTCCACGGCGCGTGCGTCCTCCATCTGGTCGATGACGGCATGGGAGTCACTTCCCAGGCAGAGCGCAGCACCAGCCGCGACGAGCTCGGATGTCGGTCCGATGCCATCACCAAGGTCGCGTTCGGTTGTCGGACACATGCACACCGTGCACTGGCACGAGCCGAGCCGGTCGATGTCTGAAGCGCTGAGATGGGTGGCGTGCACGGCGGTGAAGTTCGTGTCGAGCACACCACATTCGTCCAGCAGCTCCGTCGGCGTACAGCCGAACGCGGCCCGACAATGCTCGTTCTCCGCTCGTTGCTCCGACACGTGAGCATGAATCGGCGCCGAGTTTCGCCGAGCCCAATCGGCGACTCCGGTCATCGCATCGGGGTCGACGGCTCGGACCGAGTGGATGGCCGCACCGACCAACTGTCGGTCGTTCACCACGAGATCATCAACCCGAGCTCGCCATGCGTCGGCTGTCCCATCGGTGAACCGGCGTTGCACTCCCTCGGGAGCACGATGACCGTCGCCGTCGAGGCCCGAGTGAAGGTACAACGTGTCCAAGAGTGTGATGCGAAGTCCTGCCTCGTCGGCCGCCGACAGCAACGCGAGGCCCATCGCGTTCGGGTCGGCGTACGGAGTGCCGTCGATCCTGTGGTGGACGTAGTGGAATTCGCCGACCGCCGTCATTCCCGCACACGCCATCTCGGCAAAGACGGCCCGCGCCAGCCGGTGATACGAATCCGGATCAAGCCGCTCCGCCGCCCGGTACATGACGTTGCGCCACGCCCAGAATGTGCCTCGTTCGGCCTGCACGCGACTGCGGAGGGCCCGGTGAAATGCATGACTGTGGGCGTTCGCAAAGCCGGGCACGGTGAGCCCCGCAAGTCGGCTCGCTCCCGCGGGTGCGGGTACACCGACGTCGATCCGATCGACGCGACCGTCGCGGACCGTCACGAGGACGGCGTTACTCACCGCGCCGTCGAGCGCTGCGTGCTCACACCACCACGTACTCACGAGCCGACCCGCTCCACGAACGCAGTGATGCGTTCGACGAAGGCCTCGCGGTGGTGTTCGTTGAACTCCTCCCACGTCGCCAGGGTGGTGGTGTCCTCGACCCGGTCGATGAAGAGCACCCCATCGAGATGGTCGCACTCGTGCTGCCAGGTGCCGGCGGTGAGCCCCCGCTTGATCTCGTCGTGCTCCACGCCGGAGCGGTCGAAGTAACGCACTCGGACATGCACGTGCCGCTGGACGTTGCCGCGCATCGGCACCGACAAACAGCCTTCGTTGATCTCCACCATCTCGTCGTCGAGCGGTTCGATGACCGGATTGATCGCGACCGTCAGCGGAATCTGCGGCTTGTAGGGATACCTGGGATTGTCGCCGACCTCCATGACGGCGATGCGGTGATGAGCGCCGATCTGCGTTGCCGCGAGCCCCGCACCGTTTGCATCACGCATCGTCTCGATCAGATCGTCGATCAACGCCTGCACTTCGGGTGAGGTGATGGCGGCTGGAGCCACCGGTTCCGCCACGATCCGTAGCTCCGGATCCCCAATGGTGAGAATGGGTCGGACGGTCATGGGGACATCTCCAGCGGGACGCGCAACTCGGGCAGGCCGGGCAGACGATCGATCGTGTCGAGGACCGGTTCCAGATCGAACACCTCGCACCCTTCCCGACCGATCGGCAACATCGGTCGAACGGCCTCGACGGCCGGTCGAACCCCAGCACCGAGCTCGCTGAGCTCGAGTCCTCTCCGGTCGATCGCCCACACGGCGATCACGATCTCGATCGCCGCGATGGTACGGGCGGCATCGAGTTGCCGTTCGAGGTCGTGCACCGCGTGAAGGGCATGGCCGGCCGTGTCCTCGACACCGTCAGCAAGTTGCCCGACCGAGTGGAGAAGGTGTGGCTGTGCCCAGATCTTGGTCGACGTGATCAGCGAGGCAGCGATGTGTCCAAGATTGAGGAACTGCACGCCTCCGGCCGGGTCCCCCTCCTCCGACAGGCCGATGGGCAGTCCCGAGAACGATGGCCATTGGATCTTGTGAATACGCTCGCCCGACACGTCGACGACCTTGGCGAGTGCTTGCCGGCAGCCATCGAGCGCCAGGGTCATCCGGGTCGTGTCCATGTTCCCGTGCGAATACACGGGCTTCGGGCCCACGTTCACGAGCGGGTTGACGTTGACCGACGCGAGCTCCGTGTTCCAGACGTCTCGCAGCCATGCGGCGAACTCCCGAGCGGCGCCATGAATCTGCGACACATTCCGAAAGCTCAACGGATCCTGCAGGTTGCGGGCTTCGTCGCCTTCCCACAGCCGGCTGCCCTCCAGCAACGATCGGAGCGCGGCCGCCGACCGAGCCTGACCCGGGCGCTGGTGGACCGAATTCACCGGCTCCGAAATCGCATCGAGATTCCCGCGGAAGCCTTCCAGTGTCAGTGCCGCGGCCAAGTCGAAGCGATTGAGCGCCTCGTTCACCTCGACGATGCGAAACGCACCTGTTGCCAAGCTGATCGCATTCGAATTGATGAGTGCGAGCGCCTCCTTCGGCCCCGGCAGCGCCTCCGAGTCGGCGGTACGAAGCAGCCACTCTGCGATCTGGCTCAGCGGTACGAGATCGGACGCACCGACCGTGCCGGCAGCGTCGATGACCGGAAGATCGCCGGACCGAACCGCCGCACAGACGTGTTCGACCAGAGCTGGTGAGACTCCGGCGGCACCTGAGGCGAACTGCTGCGCCACGACGAGCAGCGCCGCGCGAACAACCTCGGGGCGCACGGCGGCACTCGGTACGCGGGTCGCATGCCCCCGCACCAGCCGGCGGTTGTAGTCGACCAGCATGGCCGGATCGACGGCGTGGTCCTTCTGGGAGCCCACGCCGGTGGTGACGCCATAGGCCGGAGTGTTCGACTCGACCAGGTGTCGGACAGCCGCGTGGCCGCTTCGCACGCGGGCCATGGCGTCGGCATCGAGTTCGATGGGTGCGGCAACGTCCACGGCCAACCCCACCAGTCGTTCACACGTGAGCGGCTCCGATCCGATGCTCGACGAGAACGTCACGACCCCACCATCCTCATGTGATGTCGCCGTCGTCGTGCATCGGCACACGGACGCCGCGTTCCTCCGCGACCTCGCTTGCCCGGTCGTAGCCGGCGTCGACATGACGGATCACGCCCATGCCGGGATCGTTGGTGAGCACCCGTTCCAGCTTCTCGGCGGCGAGATCGGTACCGTCCGCAACGCTCACCTGACCGGCGTGGATCGAGCGGCCGATGCCGACACCACCACCGTGATGGATGCTCACCCACGTCGCACCGGAGCAGGTGTTCACGAGTCCGTTCAACAACGGCCAATCGGCGATGGCGTCCGAACCGTCGAGCATGCCTTCGGTTTCGCGGTAGGGCGACGCGACCGAGCCCGAGTCCAGGTGGTCGCGTCCGATCACGACCGGTGCCTTCAGCTCGCCCGACTTCACCATTTCGTTGAAGCGAAGACCGAGCAGATGTCGTTCGCCGTAGCCGAGCCAGCAGATGCGCGCGGGAAGCCCCTGGAAGGCGACCCGTTCACCCGCGAGTCGAATCCAGCGAGCGAGCCCTTCGTTGTCGGGGAACATCTCGAGCACAGCTCGATCGGTCGCCGCGATGTCCGCCGGATCTCCGGAGAGCGCAACCCACCGGAAGGGACCGAGCCCCTCGCAGAACAATGGTCGAATGTAGGCGGGAAGGAACCCGGGATAGTCGAAGGCCCGCTCGTATCCACCCAGCTTGGCCTCCGCCCGAAGACTGTTGCCGTAGTCGAAAACCTCGGCACCCGCATCCATGAAGCCGACCATCGCCTGACAATGGGCGGCCATTGCGGCTCGAGACCGTCGGGTGAACTCTTCCGGATCGGACAGTTTCAGCTGCGCTGCCGCCTCGGGCGAGAGGTCGTTCGGCATGTAGCTGAGCGGGTCGTGGGCACTGGTCTGGTCGGTGACGATGTCGGCATCGATCCCGTCGGCGAGGAGGCGTGGGAGAAGATCGGCGGCGTTGCCGAGCAGTCCGACGGACAGCGGGGTTCGAGACGCTTTCGCCTCGGTCACGCGACGGATGGCCGAGTCGTAGTCGGGCGCGATCTCGTCGAGGTAGCGGTGCGCGACCCGCCGGTCGAGCATGTGTTGGTCCACGTCGATCACGAGCACGACGCCGTCGTTCATCGTGACGGCGAGTGGTTGCGCACCACCCATGCCGCCAGCACCAGCCGTGATGGTCAGGGTTCCGGCGAGCGTGCCGCCGAAGCGCTTTCGTGCGATCTCGGCGAAGCACTCATAGGTACCTTGCAGGATTCCCTGCGTACCGATGTAGATCCACGAGCCGGCGGTCATCTGGCCGTACATCGTGAGGCCCTGGTGTTCGAGACGTCGGAACTCGTCCCAATCCGCCCAATCGGGGACGAGGTTCGAGTTGGCAAGAAGAACGCGGGGCGCCCACTCGTGGGTTCGCATCACACCAACCGGCTTTCCGGACTGGACGAGCATGGTCTCGTCACGCTCGAGCGTCGTGAGCGTGTGCAGCATCGCTCGATAGGCCGGCCACGAACGAGCCGCTCGCCCGGTGCCGCCGTAGACGACGAGTTCGTCCGGGTTCTCCGCGACCTCGGGATCGAGGTTGTTCTGCAGCATGCGAAACGCCGCTTCTTGCTGCCAGCCCTTGCAGTTCAGTTGGCTGCCACGGGGGGCGGAAATGCCCGTGACCGGCGTGCCGATTCCCGGCGCTGTGTTGGGTGCGTTCATGGTTGCAGTGTGCGGATCCGTGTCCTACATTGTCAACCACCAACATTAATTGTCACTGGATGACATGGAGACCGCATGGCGCCATCCGCCTCCTCAGCCGACACGACCATTCCGCGGTCGATCGAGCGAGTACTCGATCTGCTCGAGATCACCATCGACGACCCGGGGTGCACATTGTCGGCCGCAGCCGCGAACGCACAACTGACGCCCACCACAGCGCTTCGTTACCTTCGGGCGCTCGAAGCCCGCGGCTACCTCGACCGGGATCCGGACGGCGGATACCACCCGGGCGCCACGATGCTGCGGATGTCGGCCGCCCTACACGACCATGGCCCACTCGAGCGTCTGACCGCCGTCGCACAACCGCTTCTCGACGCACTCGCGGCCACGACCGGAGAATCCGTCTATCTCGTTGTCGCCGACGACCGAACCGCGACCTACGTCGCCACGTCGGAGAGCACCCGAGCCATCCGCCATGTCGGTTGGGTCGGCCAGAACGTACCGTTGGCCACAACCGCGGTGGGCGCCGCGCTCGAGCGCCCCGGTACCCCGATCGTGCGGACCGGAGCCGTCGAACCAGACATCACCGCCATCTCCATCGGGTTGGGTCAGCTCCACTCCAGTCGGCTGGCGATCTCGATCGTCGGACCGGAACAACGCCTCTCGAACGCAACCACCCAGCGCACGGCGCGCCGGGCGCTCAGTGATACCGCCCACCAACTCCAAGACGCTCTGGGCTTGACCCCAGGCGCCGAGGTGGCCTCATGAGCGACACATCGATCGAACTCGACGGACCCGGCGTCACCATCGAAGACGTCCGACAAGTCGCCCGCGGCCATGCTCAGGTGTCACTCACCGCTGCCGCGGTCTCTCGAATGACTGCGGCTCGCGAAGTGGTCGAACGCCTCGCCGAAGGCGACCCGAAGTACGGCATCTCGACCGGGTTCGGCGCACTCGCCAACGTCTCCATCGCAGCAGATCGGCGACGGGCCCTGCAGACCGCCCTCGTCCGATCCCATGCGGCCGGCATGGGCGATCCCGTCGAAGAAGAAGTGGTCCGGGCCATGATCTTCCTCCGCGCCCGCACCCTCGCCATCGGCGCAAGTGGCGCGCGGCCACTCGTCGCCCAGGGAATGCTCGACCTCATCAACCACCAAATCCACCCCCTCGTCCCCGAGCACGGATCGCTTGGCGCAAGCGGCGATCTCGCCCCGCTCGCCCACGGCGCGATGGCCCTCATGGGGGAAGGGGATGTGCTCCACGTCGGTCAACGCCGCCCCGCCGCAGATGCCCTCGCAGCCGCAGGACTCGAACCGATTCAACTCGCGGAAAAGGAAGGCCTGTCGGTCACCAACGGCACCGACGCGATCCTCGGCATGCTCTGCCTGGCGATTCACGATGCACAACAGCTGCTCAGCCAAGCCGACATGACCACCGCCATGACCGTCGAGGGACTCCTCGCGACCGACGCACCGTTCGCAGACGATCTCCAACAACTCCGACCACAACCTGGTCAGGCCGTCAGCGCCGCCAATCTCCGCGCCATGCTGACGGACTCCCCGATCGTCGCCAGTCACGCCACCGGCGACTCCCGCGTTCAGGACGCGTACTCCATTCGCTGCACCCCCGCTGTCAACGGGGCAGCTCGGGACACACTCGACCATGTCCGTCGGGTCGCAGAAAACGAGTTGGCGGCAGCCATCGACAATCCCATGGTGCTGAGCGACGGACGCGTGGAGTCGTGTGGCAACTTTCATGGCGCGCCGCTCGGCTTCGCCGCCGACTTCCTCGCCATCGCCCTTGCCGAAGTCGGGGCGATTTCCGAACGACGGATGGACCGGCTTCTCGACAAGACGCGCAGCCACGGCCTCCCGCCGTTTCTCGCTGAAGAAGTGGGTGTCGACAGCGGTCTCATGATCGGGCACTACACGGCCGCCGCCATGGCATCGGAGAACAAGCGTCTCGCCGTTCCCGCATCCACCGACTCGCTTCCCACTTCGGGAATGCAAGAGGACCATGTCTCCATGGCCTGGGGTGCCGTGCGCAAGCTGCGACGCGTCGTCGACAACGTGCGACGCATCCTCGCGGTCGAGTGGGTGATCGCCGCCCGCGCCATCGAGCTTCGAGCGCCGCTCATCCCGGCGGCGCCAACGGGAGCCTTGGTCGCGCTCCTTCGGACCGAGGTCCCCGGCTCCGGGCCCGACCGTTTCCTTTCGCCGGAGTTGCAGGCGGCCGAAGCGCTCCTCCGCCGCGACGCTCCCGAAGCACAGCTCGAATCGCTCGGCCTCCAACTGCGCTGACGACATGTGCGGTTCTTGTCGACGCTTCAGGTTGCCTTCATCCAGATCCGGATCCCAGACGCCGAACTCTGGTGCATGGACGAAACGGAACAGATTGCCTGGATCGCTCGCCGCCTCACCTACGGCTCCGGGCTCACCGCGCTCACGGAGCTTGTGGCCAAGGGGCGTGATGCCACGCTCGAATCGTTGCGCTCGCCGGCCGACGAACCGATCAGCCCGTGGGCAGACGAGGACGTCCCCGACGACATCACACTCGATGACTCGATCCTGACGATCAACGCCTGGCTCGACCATCTCGCCGGCTCTTCGACCCCACTGGCCGACTGGACGACCTGGTTCTGGCACGACCACTTCGCCGTGTCGGCTCCACAGATCCGAAGCCTTTCGCTCTTCACTCGGCACATCGAACTCCTGACCGAGCTCGGCGGGGATGGCTTCGCCTCACTCCTCCGCGCCGTCACGATCGATCCGGCGATGCTCATCTTTCTCGATGGTCGCCGGAACCGCGTCGGCGCCGTCAACGAGAACTATGGCCGGGAGCTCCTCGAGCTCTACGCCCTCGGTGTCGGCAACTACGACGAAGACGACGTGCGTGCGGCCGCAGTGGCGCTCACCGGATGGACGCTCACCACCGAACTCGACGGAAGCCGCTTCGTGCCTCGACGTCACGACGACACCCGACAGCAACTGCTCGGATCCACCGTCAACGACCTCGATTCGGTGATCGATGCGGTCACCAACCATCCGGCATGCGCCGAACACCTCACCCGTCACATGGCCGAGGCCATGTTGGGAACGACCCTGCCGGAAGACGATGTTCGCAGCCTTGCCGACCGGTTCCGGGCGAGTGCGCTGAACATCGCCGACCTGCGCAACGACCTGCTCGACCTTGCCTTGGCCGGCGCTGCCGAGCCGATCGTCCTGCCGCCGGTCCAGTGGTTCCTGCAGGCTGAGGCCGTCACGGCTGCCGAGATCGAACCACGGCTGCGGCTCTTCGCGCTTCGCCAGATGGGGCAGGTACCCGGCGTTCCTCCCAATGTCGGCGGCTACCCCAACGCACTCACCTGGGCCGGGCCCTCGACGACCGTCGGACGCTTTCGGGCGGCCAGTCTCATTGCCGGAAACACCCCGGACGACGCTGATCTCCTGGATCGAGCTCGACGCCGGGACTGGACCGGGATTGCCGAACTCACCGGAAGGACCGATGGCTTCTCCACAGAAACGCTCCGGGCCCTCGACGACGCCAACACGACCCGACGAAACGGCCGGGAAGCGCTCGCCGCCGTGCTCATGAGCCCGGAACTGGCGGTGGCATGATGACGACCCCCTCCCCTTCATCGCTCCCCCGGCGCCGCTTTCTCCACCTCGCCGGCGGAACCGCCGGGGCCCTCGCCCTCGGGGCCTGCTCTTGGAATGAAGCGGTACGCGAATCGGTGGCAGCCTCCACGACAACCGTGCCCACCACCCCCAGCACGGTGGCACCACTTGCCGGCTCCGGCCGACCACTTCTCGTCGTCGTCAACCTCGGGGGTGGCAACGACGGTCTCAACACCTTCGTGCCCGACGAGGGCCGCTATCGCGATCTCCGACCGTCCATCGGGGTGCCGGAGGAGGAACTGCTCGACACCGGCGCTGGTCTCGGACTCCACCCGGCGCTCGGACCGATTCATCATCACTGGGCTTCCGGCCAGATGGCCATCGTGCACGGTCTCGGCCTTCCCGATCAGACCCGATCACACTTCACCGCAACCGACGTGTGGTTCGCCGGCCAGCCGGACATCATCCCCAACGGGTGGCTCGGGCGGTGGCTGGACCTGCATCCACGCGCCGGAACCGATCCGCTGCTCGCGGTCGCCCTCGGCGGTGGCCGGAGCGCCGTCACCGGCGACACGGCCAGCAGCACGGTGATCGCCCGACCCGATCAATTCCTCCTTCAGGCCACGCCGGGCATGAACGCCGATGCGTTGGCCGACGTGCTGCTGGAAACGGCAACACCCGCCTCCGGCGACACCGACGCGATGCGTCTCGTGCGACAGGGCATACCCCGGGCCGTCAACGCCGTGCAGATCCTCGACGAGATCGGCGATGACGCTGCCGTGGCCTCCTTGGGCGCCGACTCGGCCAGCGGGCTGTTGGCAGTCGCCAGCCGAATCGTTCAGCTCAACCTCTCGACCGAGGTCATCATGGTCGACGTCGGCGGCTACGACACGCACGCCAATCAGGTGGACACCCACGCCGAACTGCTGAACGATCTGGCGATCGGCATCGACGGCTTCTTCAACGAACTGACCGACGCGCAAGTCGACCGCGACGTGCTCCTGATGACCACCAGCGAGTTCGGCCGACGAGCGCAGGACAACGGGTCCGGAACGGATCACGGCACCGCGAACTCCCACCTGCTCATCGGCAGCTCTGTCGCCGGAGGTCGCTACGGGTCGAACGGGCTCGACAACCTGGTCGACGGCGACCTACCCATCGCCATCGACACCCGGAGCCACTACGCCACCGCCCTGCACCATCTCGGGGCCGAGGCCGGCAACGTGCTCTCCGGCCCCTGGGAAGACCTCGGCATCATCTGACCGATCCCGACCGCTCAAGGAGGCCATGCAACCGGTCGATCCCTGAAGCGGACCTCGGGCCGGACCAACGGCCCCGATCTTGGCGGAGGGCGGTCCATGCATCAGCACATGGGACACATCTTGGCGGCACTCATGGTCGGCGGCATCGCGCTGATCCTCAGCCGATGCGGCGTCCTCCCGACCCCGGGCGACGATGCGCCGTTGGACGAGACGGAGGTGGCCGCCGCCGCTGTCGTCACCACGACCACGACCAGTGAGGCGCCGACGAGCACCACGACCGTCGCTCCCACATCGACCTCCACCACCGTCGCCGTCGCACCGGTGCTGCAGACGGAAGACCCCGACGAGCTCGCCTACTGCTTCGCTGCGGGACTGGTCACGAATGTGCTGGCCACCGGCATCCGCGGTGAGGTCACCGCCATCGCCAGTTCGATCGAACGTCGCTCACGCCTGTTGCGCGCGCTCACACCTCCGGTCGCAATCGAAGAAGAACTCCAGGTGACACTCACCACGGCGGACGCAGTCGTCATCGTGTTGGCCGACGGCGAGCGCACCGTCGACGAGAAGGACGATGCGTTGGCCGAGCTCCTGACCACCGACGTGTACCGCACCAGCGCAGCGGCGGTCACGGACTTCGAACGCGACGTCTGCCTGATCGACTGATCGAGCACGCCGTCGTTCGGTGCAACCGCTGGGTCGTTGCACGCCATCCCGCAAACATGTCACAGGTCGCGTTGGATGAATCACCGACGGTCGTGTGGTTCTCTCCAGCACGTCGATGCCGCCTTTGCAAGAATCGACCTCCGCCACGAAAGGGCTCCTCGCGTGACCGACAGCTTGACGATCAGCGATTCCGGGCTGTCACTGCGTCCGTCGATGCTGGCCGGCATGCAGCGGGAGTGGACACGCCTCGCCCAACCCGGCACATGGTGGACGGGAGTCGAACGAGTGGCCATCGCCACGGTGGCCCGGGACGCCGTGCACGGGTCCAACACCTCGAGCCCTGCACTGCACTCCGTCGTCACCGACATGGTCGCCCGCGTCGCCACCTCGCCGCACGCAATCGAACGGGCCGCCGTCGACTCGCTCGCCGAACACGGGGTCCGACTCGAAGCGTTCGTTGAGCTGGTGGGAATCACGGCCCGACTCATTGCCGTCGACACGACGATCCGGGGCATCGGGGCGGCGCCGGCACCGCTGCCCTCCCCGATCGAGGGACAGCCATCCCGGCACGTGGAACCCAGGGCGAAACGCCGCTCGGCCCACGTTCCGATGATCGGAGCGGCGGGGGCGACCACCGCACTCTCCTCGGTCGCGGCCGAGGATGCTGCCCAAGCCGACCTCCACGGTGCCCTCTACCTCCACTATGCGGAGATGGGCGACCTCACGATCGTGAAGGAGATTCCACGGTGGCAGATGGAGTTGGCGGCCACGACCACATCGTGGATCAACCACTGCGTCTATTGAACGGCAGCCCATGCCGGCATGCTCCGTGCGAGCATCGAACAGACCAACCATCGGCTGAATCTCGCCGCCGTCGTCGACCATGCCCAGCCAGCCGGTGTACCGGAGGCGGATGCGATCATCCGGTTCACCCACGCCCTCGTCGAGAACACCGATCAACTTCCCGACGCACGAGCTGCGCTGGTCGCATCCCTTGGCGCCGCCGGTGCCGCAGCGATCGCCGGCGCCGTCGGTAACTTCGAGATGATGAACCGCATCCTCGACGCCACCGGGGTTCCGGCTCCGGGTTCCATGGCCGACCTCACGGAACGCCTACGCTCCTGATGCGGCATCCGGGGGGAGGACAGCGCACATGACGGTCGAAATCGTCGCACGCGTTTTCGCTGTCGTCGTCGGTGTGCTCGCGGCCGCTTGGTTTCTCGCATCGGCTGTCCGAACGATGGTCATCCCTCGACCTGAACGCGTGTGGATCACGACAACGGCATTCCGCATCGCGCGAACGATTGCACACTGGCGAGCGAAACGAAGTTCGTCCGCCGCCGCCAGACATCGCATCCTCGGATCGTTCGCACCGATCGTGCTCATCTGCCTCCCGGTCATCTGGTCGATCGGGGTGATCGTCTCCTTCTCCGGCATCTACTGGGGCATCATCGGCGGGTCGTGGCTCGATGCGATCGAACTGTCGGGCTCCTCACTCACAACATTGGGGTTCGCCCAGGCACCCACCTTCCTCACCCGCATGATCGCCATCGTCGAGGCGCTCCTCGGGCTTGCGCTCGTCGCCTTCGTGATCAGCTTCCTGCCGACCCTCTACAGCACATTCTCCCATCGGGAAATCGCCGTTGGAGAGCTCACGATCCGAGCGGGCGAACCGCCGACACCAACGGAATTTCTCACCCGACTTCACCTCATCGGACGACTCGACCAGGTCGGCGCCCGCTGGGAAGAATGGGAAGAGTGGTTCGTCGAGCTCGCCGAAACGCACACCAGCTTT